>DAOSUS010000008.1 GCA_035378955.1 Candidatus Hydrogenedens sp.
ATTAGGTTTGTTCTTTTTGATAACAAATATATTTTTAAACAAAACATCCAAAGATACAAATATAAATATTTATTTCCTGACTTTAATTTTATTGTTTATATTTACCTATTTTGCTTCTTTTCTACCTTTTTTCGTAAATGCAAGGGCTCGTGTTCCTATATTAGGATTGATGTTTGTTATAGGTGGATATGCTTTTTCGGAAATTCGGAATTTATTGGTAAAGAAAAAAATAATTTCCTCACTTATAAGTATTTTTGTTTTAGTCCTACTCTTCTTTATAACTCATATTGACATTATTCCCTATAAACCGGATATGTGTCGCTGGCATTACGACCGTGCCGATTCTTATCTTCGTGTAGGGCGAGTTGACGAAGCCTTACAGGAAGTACAAGCACTTATGTCTCGACCCGAACGCCCTATGACTTATATGCCATTCCGACTGGGACATGCACTTAAAAAATTAAATTATTCTGAATTAGCAATAGATTTATTACGACTTGCACTTAGTCCGGACCCTTCCGAACAACCTTCTATGTATAGAGAAGATATTTATTACCATATTGCGGCTTTATACATGAAATTAAAAAAATATGATGAAGCCATCAAAGAATTCAAAAACGCCCTATCCTTAAATCCCAAAGACCCAAGGGTTCATAATGACTTAGGTGTTATTTACAAGGAACAAAATGATTTGCCAAAAGCTGAAAATCATTATAAGTATGCTATTGAAATAGAACCTAACTTCAATCTCGCCATAGTTAATCTGGCAGAATTATATATCCAACAGAAGAAATACACTGAAGCCATTGAATTGTTGGAAAATAGCTTAAAATTACAACCTCACAATATAGAACTACTCTATAATTTAGGATTTGTTTATCACAATTCGGGACAATATGAAAAAGCACTTTTATATTATGAGCAAGTATTATCCTATGATAATAAAGAACCTAATACGCTCAATAATATTGCCATGATTTATTCAGAAAAAAATGACTGGGAAAAAGCCAAAAACTTATTAATGAAGTGTATACATAAAAACCCCTTTTTTACACTTGCATACGCAAATTTAGGAGATATTTTCTATTCAGAAAACCATACAAAAAAAGCCTTATATTACTATGATAAAGGTCTTGAAACAAATCCGGAACATATAGGACTTTGTATTGCTTTATCTTTGCTTTACACAGAGATGGGAAATCCAGAAAAAGGTATTTGGGAATTAAAAGAAGTTTTAAAAACACATTCGGAATCTATTAATTTATGGTTTACTCTTGGAAATATCTATAATAAAAGTAATCAAAACAATGAGGCTATTGATATTTATAATAAAATATTAACTATGGATACTTCGTTTATACCTGCATATAGGAAATTGATGGAAATTTATATAGATAAAGGGGATGTTAATAAATCATTGGAAATCTTTGAAAAGGCAAAACAAAACATCAAAGACCCTGAACAGATTGAATCCTTATCTTCCCTTATTTTGGAAAAACAAGGAAATACCGATAAATGAAACATTCTGATGAAATAGAGTTAAGTATTGTATTACCTTGTTTGAATGAAGAACGCACTATAGGGCAATGTATAAAAAAGATACAAGAGATTTTAGTTAAAAACCATATTAACGGTGAGATTATTGTTGCAGACAACAACTCTACGGATAACTCCTCTTTAATTGCGGAACAAGCAGGAGCAAGAGTAGTAAAAGTTACCATTCCAGGATATGGGAATGCTCTTCGAAATGGTATAAAACAAGCAAAAGGAAAATATATTATCTTTTTTGATTCTGATTTATCCTATGACCCTGAAGATATTCCGCAATTATTAGAAAAATTGCGGGGTGGGTATCCCCTTGTTCTTGGGTCTCGTAAAAAAGGAACTATTGATGACGGTTCAATGCCGTGGTTACATAGATATGTAGGCACTCCTATTATGACTTTCCTTGCGAATATTTTTTTTAAAGCAAATATATCGGATATTAATTCTGGTATGCGAGGAATGTCCCGAGAAGCGTTTGATAAATTAGATTTGCACTCGGAAGGAATGGAATTTGCTTCCGAAATGATAGCGAAAGCACACTGGACTAAAATTAAAATAACCGAGGTTCCTATTCATTTTCACTGTGATCAGAGAGGTAGACACCCCCACCTACATTCAGTCCGTGATGGATGGAGACATCTACAACTTATGTTTCATTATTGCTCTATTAATTGGTTCCTTATACCCGGTTTTTTATTATTGGGATTTTCTTATCTTGCGTTGTTTATTCTGCCTAACTATATAGATATTTATACCTCTTTTTTTATCTCTCTGTTGACAAATATTATTGCAACTCAAATTTTATTAATTGGTGTGATTGCTCAAGGCAGAGTTCGTGGTTCAAAATTCAGATATACGCCTTCAAAATATCTACTTTTTTTATCCAAAATAATTAAAGTAGAAAAAGGAATGCTTTTAGGATTGGGAATATGCTTTTTAGGTATATTTGTAATGCTTTATGCCCTTTATTATAAAACAGATATAGTGAATATAAATATTAAAAATTTTTTCTGGGGTATTCTTTGCTTTATTCAAGGGGTTCAGGTTTTGTTTAGTTCTATCCTAATAGGATTATTTGGAATTCGTGTCTCTGAAGAAGAAGAATTTTTTAGAAAGTCATAGAGTTATAATAATAATATGATACATGTTGTGTTTGTAATGCCACCATATCCTTATTCCCGTTCTATTGGGCAGGAAGAAGGAAAAAGGCAAATCGGGTTAATGCCACCATTGGGTGTGGGGTATCTTACTGCATATTTAGAACAAACGGGGAAATATCATTGCCATTTTGTTGATGCTGTTGCTGAAAGGTTATCTATTGAAGAAACTGTTTCCCGCGTTTTATCCCTCAAACCCGATGTTATTGGAATTTCATCTTTCACTACTTTCCTTCTCAATTCTTCATACCAACTTGCTCGAAAATTAAAAGAGGAATGCCCAACTATTCCATTATTAATGGGAGGTCCTCATACTACCTCCTTTGGAGAACAGGTATTAAAGGATTGTCCCTATATAGACTATGTTATACCTGGAGACGCAGAAGTTCCTCTTTTAGAGTTATTGGAAAAGATTTTCTTTGGGGGTACATATAAAAATGTAAAGGGAATTATTTATAAAAATAAAAATGATGAAATCGTGGATACAGGTTGCTCTATTCCAATAGATAATCTGGATGTTTTACCTTTTCCTTCTCGACATATCTATAACCATGAATTATATGAACCTTTGCCAAGTTTAAGTCCTAAACGACCCGCCATGTCAATGATTACGGCAAGGGGTTGTCCCTGGGCACGATGTAAATTTTGTTATCAAGGGGGGAAATATGCTTCTCCATTTCGTCGTCGGTCTCCCGAAAATGTTGTAGCAGAATTAAAAGACCTCATTGGAAAATATCGGGTCAAAAATATTGTGTTCTGGGATGATAATTTTTGTATCTATCCCGAATGGATACACAATTTTTGTTCCCTTCTAAAACAGGAAAAAGTAAAATTAGACTGGTCTGTTTTATCACGAGTAAATACAGTAACTCCGGAAATGTTAAATGAAATGGCAGAAGTAGGGTGTTATAGTATTCAATTTGGTATTGAATCCGGAAATGAAGAAATACTGAAACTTATTCGTAAAGGGCATACATTAGAACAATGTCGTGATGCAGTTCAATGGGCAAAATCTGCCGGAATGGAAACAAGGGCTTTCTTTGTTTTGGGGTTTCCTACGGAAACACCTGCAATGAGCGAAGAAACAATACGATTTGCATGTGAACTAAATATAGATTATGTTGTTTTTTTCTCTTATTATGTAGCCCCTGGAACATTACTTGCAGAAATCGCCATGAAAGAAGGACAATGCTTTGAATTTATAGGGCAACACCTACCTTCCTATCTCCCTAATACATACCCTGATTTAGATACTCTAACAAAAAAGGTGCAATCTGCATATCGAAGATATTACCTCAGACCTCAATATTTTGCCCGAACCATTGCAAGGACAATTCGTCGTCCTCATCATTTGAAGAACCAAATAAAGGCATTCAATTATTGGTTTAGGTTAACTCTAAAAAAGTGGACAAGCAATAAAAAGTAATTAATCAACCTTAAAATAAAGAATAGGCTATGAAAATTAGTAAATTTTCTACTAACTTAATCGTTGTAGGATTCCTTTTGATAATCTTTCAACATACAGGAATAACTGAAGAGATATATAACATAGAAAATCGTCGAGAAATCTTTATTGACAACAAAATAATTGATAAATTAGAAAATGTATCTTTTAAGTTATGTGAGCCTATTCCTGCGGAGAAAGTTTTATATTTTGATAAGCCATGGGAAGGTAAATTTAGTGGATATGTAACATTAATCCATGATAAAGATATTTACCGCCTTTATTATCGGGGACTACCTGTCTCAAAATCGGATGGTTCCAATGCAGAAGTTACCTGCTATGCAGAAAGTCCCGATGGTATTCATTTTACAAAACCTTCTTTAGGTCTTTTTGAAATTGCAGGAAGTCGAGATAATAATGTAGTTCTTGCAAATAACCCGCCTTTTTCACATAACTTCGCACCGTTCATAGATGAAAATCCTGATGTTCCAAAAGAGGAACGCTATAAAGCAGTGGCAGGAACTTTCGATAGTGGACTATTTGTTTTTGTTTCTGCAGATGGGCTTTACTGGCAGAAACTATCAGATAAGCCAATACTTAAAGGAAAATCATGGAAAGAATTTGCCTTCGACTCGCAAAATGTAGCATTTTGGTCTATTTCTGAACAGAAATATGTTTTGTATTTTAGAACATGGAATGGTCCAAATGATGAATATCGTTGGGTAAGTAGAACAACCAGTTCGGATTTTTTGAATTGGGAAAAACCTGTAGTAATGGACAAAGGAAATGCACCTTGGGAACATATATATACCAATCAAACAGTCCCTTATTTTAATGCTCCTCATATATATGTATCATTAGCAGCCCGATTTGTTCCGGGATGTAAGGTGCTATCCGATGAAGAAATAAAATCCATAGGAGTAGAAATTGATTATAGTCATGATTGTTCTGATGTAATTTTTATGAGTAGTCGAGGAGATAATATATATAACAGATTCTTCTTAAATGCTTTCTTTAAGCCTGAGTACCCCATTGAAAGTTGGGTATCCAGAACCAATTATCCTGTGCGGGGAATCGTTCCAGCAGGCGATTATCAAATGGCTTTTTATATTCAAAAAAATTATGCTCAGGATACCGCATATATCCAGCGATATTTGCTCAGGTTAGATGGCTTCTCCTGTCTTTCTGCCGGATATATAGAAGGTATTATCACAACCGTACCCATAATCTTTAAAGGGGATAATCTGTTTCTTAATTTTGCTACTTCTGCTGCAGGTTATATAAATATAGAAATTCAGGACATAAATGGAAATCCAATATCCGGATATGAATTTAGTAATTCTATTCCATTGAAGGGGAATCGAATTAACTTCAAAGCCTCCTGGAATAATATCAGCAATTTATCATCACTTCAAGGAATCCCTGTTCGTTTATCCTTTAAAATGAAAGATACAGATTTATATGCAATACAATTTAAGTAATAAAGGAGACAAATATGCTCAATAAAGCACCTATATTACTTCTTATTTTTTTCTTAAATCAACAATATATGGTGGGTGAACCTCCTTTTTATAAGGACAAATCTAATTTGCTTTATTATATAGGGGAAAGCGGAGAAATTTGTGAAATAAAAAGTTTAAAAGAATGGGATATAAGGAAAAATCATATACTGCAAAACATGCTCCTTGTTATGGGTTCCCTACCTAACCGTTCTCATTTACCGCCATTGGATATGCAAGTAGAAACTACGGAGGATATGGGTTCCTATTGGCGAAAAAAAATTTCATTTAACGCAGAAAACAACGACCGATTACCTGCTTACTTATTAATGCCTAAAAATATTAGCGGAAAAAGACCGGCTATTGTATGTTTACATCAAACCATAGATATCGGGAAAGCCAGTCCTGTTGGTATAGGCGATGCTAAAAACAGACATCTCGCTAAAGAACTGGCAGAAAGAGGATATATTGTTATTGCCCCGGATTACCCTGGGTTTGGTGATTATAAAATTGATGTATATTCCATGGGATATGCGAGTGCCACTGCAAAAGGTATTGGAAATCATCGTCGTTGTATTGACCTACTACAAACATTAGAAGAAGTAGACAAAGATAAAATTGCTGCTGTTGGACATTCTTTAGGTGGACACAATGCCCTCTTTTTAGGGGCTTTTGATGAACGGATTAAAGTAATGGTTACCAGTTGCGGTTTTACCCGTATGAAAAAGTATTACGGTGGCGATTTAACGGGATGGTCTCATAAAGGTTATATGCCGAGAATAAAAGAAAAATATCAATGTAATCCAGACCTACTCCCTTTTGATTTTACAGAAATTCTCGGGACTCTTGCTCCTCGTCCTGTGTTCATTAATGCTCCCCTTCACGACAATAATTTTGAAGTGTCCGGGGTAGATGATTGTGTCGAATCTGCAAAAAAAATTTATGCGCTTTACAATGTGGAAGAACATTTAAAAGTTATTCATCCTGACTGTGGACATGATTTTCCACCGGAAATACGAGAAGAAGCCTATTGTTTTTTAGATAAATATTTAGGTTGGAACACTAAATAAATTAATTGTCTCCACCTGCTAATTTTTTAGTTAGATACTCCTCAAAAAAGGATTCCACAAAAATCCCTTTATTCTTCAAATCATAATATTCCTGCAATGCTTTTTTATAGTCTTTTTCTATAAAAATATCATCGAGGAGGTATTTCCATGACTGATATAGTCCATTTTCACTTTGTATAGCAGAATAGAACCATTTCTTCGCCTCCTCCTCATTATTTTCAGATAGAGCAATCACACCTAAGGCAATTCGAGGAAGAGCAATATCAGGATTTATATCAACAATATGGTAAAGTTTTTCTTTTGTAATTTTAATATCTCCATTTATAGATGTCATAATAGCATCAAAACAAAGGTATGCTAACTCCAAATTCTTATCCAACTGAATTGCTTTCTTAAGAAAATATTCTTTATATCTCGGACTTATACTTCTCTGGCTTGTTTGGTAATACCTCAGAGATTTTGTAAGTTTTGGCACATCCCCTCTATCTTTTAGAGCATTATATAAATTTTGAAATTGCAACTTTTGTAATGGGTCATTACTTATTAATCTTTCAATTAGATACATGGCACATTCTTTATGGTCTGTTTCAACATTAGCAAGAGCAAAATCAGATATTGTGAACTTTAAAAAATCGTTCTCTAATTCTTTGCCCGTCCAACAAGAATATGTAATTTCTTCTTGAGGTAAAATTTTATATAACCGAATAGGTTCTATCCCATAGAAATCATAAGTCTCATATCGGATTTTGTTGCTATTTAACAATTGCTCTAATTCATGAGAACCAAATTCCCCAAAATAAAAAGAAACATAAACAAACCAAATCTTATCCGTAAAACAACCTGATTTTTTCTGAAACAGTTCCTGGGCAATTGAAATAAATGAATCTATATCTTCGACAAATGATATTGGTATGTTTTTATTTTTAAAGTTAAATGTAAAAACATCTTTATTTATTGCTTGATATACAAATACAGAAACCTTTTCTGTATTCAATGACTGTTGTTCTATAAAACGAGCCGTATTTCGCCAATTTGTTCTTTGAGGTCCAGGAAGAGTAATCAGTAATTGATAAAAAAATATGAGTATCAAAGAAAATATGAGAATATAATTTAATCTCCTTTTTTTATTTATCTTAATCAAATAGCCATAAAGAAAATATATTGCCAGGCTGCTATACAATGTGTATCGTGGAAAAATACATGGTCTCCATAAAATAGAAAGAATATATAAAAATATCGGGGGAACGAATGCTATCAGCAATAAAAGTATTACCTTGTTTTTTGTATCTAATTCTTCATCATTTCCTACCCTTTTGAAAATATACCTAATGGATAAAACAATCACCAGGATAGTTATTGATAACAAAAACAAATCCATAACTGGATGTATATTTATTAAATATTGGGGCAATACCTCTTTTATAATTCTTACCTGATATGTCATTCCTACAGCATCATCTGCAAACAAATCTCCGATGAATTCATATAAAGTTGGCTTTTTAAACCAGAAAGATTGTTCTTTAGAGTAATAATTTATGCTCATTACATACAAAACAGAAGGAATGCTAATTAATATTTGCAGAATAACAGGTAAATATTTTTCTTTGTTATCAATGTAAAAGATATAAAACAACCATAAAACTTCTATACCAACAATAATCACAGCAAAAGGATGTGTCCATAATAGAAGTGCATTTACTAATGTTAAGGCAATCCAATTTTTCCTATTACTATTCTCAGCACATAAAAGCAAATAGTATATAGACAAAGCGAATAAAAAAGTCAGTAAAACATACATTCGTATTCCCTGACCAAAAAAACGATGTATCGGGGATATAGCAAAAAATAATCCTGCCACCAAACCTATCTTTTCTAAATTTAATTTTCTACCTATAAGAAATAGAACAGGGATTGTTATCACACTTAACAGAATAGAAAACAAACGAAGACCTAGAATAGACGGGGATACATAATGCCAGAAAAGGTATTCGAGTACATAATAAACAGGCATGGTTGCAGGGTCATAAAGGGGATTTAAATAAATAAACTCCTTTAAAGAGTCCGAATTAATATGAACTAAACTTGAATACTCATCCCACCAAACCGACTCATCGGAAATTTTATATATACGAACCCCAAAGGCTAATAAAACAATAAGTAACCCAAAAGCAAATAGTTGTATATTATATTTTTGTTGTTCTTCTTTTCTTTCCACAGTATTGCCTTCAATCGTGATATTAAAAATAGAATTTTTATACTCACAGTTTAGCAATTGAATATTCGCAAATTCCATAGCCTTTTGTAGCACATTGAGGAAATATAGAAACGCTAATACTATTCAAGGATGGGGATAAAGATATATTAGGGATTTATCTAATGAATATTTTCCATTTGTCTTACCCCAAAAATGTTAAGATTTCACATCAAATACTTTTATCATTTCAGATAGCATGAAAATATTTTTCATAAGTATGTGCTGGTATAGTGTGCAATTTACACAAAATCCACACAAACCATTTAAATTTTCGTAATAAAGGATAATATGAAGGATAGTCTGTGAAATATTTGTTTGGAGCATTAACAATTGCCTCAAACTCTTCTCGGCTTATACCCTGTTTTCTCAAACAATGTTCAATTCTTTCTTCATCCTCAAAAAACGGAATTTCTTGTAATGCTTTTAATGCGGATTCGCGTGATATTACACCTGTTCTGACTTTTGCTGATAATTCTACAACACGCCAATCAAAGCCAAATTTCCTTCGAGCATAGTAATAAACAAGAGTAAACAGTTCATTATCTAAGTGATGTTGTCCTGTATCCTGCCAATCGAACTTTTCCTTAAGCAAGGTTTCGATTTTCTCTCCTGTATCATCATAATAATTTGTAATGTTAATTACTCGAATTCTTTTCCATAATATCCAATAAATCATATCCCAAAGTTCAACATTCTTAAAATGTTTTAATGGGATTTTACAATATCGTTCAATAATAGCCCTTGTGTATTTCCCATCAATATAATTCCACATAAGTGGGGTTACCCCTTCTTCACGGAAAGAATGGCTTAAAATAATATAACGAACATTTTCTGCAACTGCAGTCCTATATAAACTGCTTGCAATTCCTATATCATCTGTCAGGTCTATATAAGGGACGCAGGCACGGATAGTTGCATTGGTTAATTCTCGTGATTCAGGCCAATCCATAATTATGGTATGTAATTCCACATCCAATTTATCGCAAAGTTTTGCGAGATTGCTTTTGGCAATTTCTGAATCCCAACCATTATCGAAGTGGACAGCCAGAGGGCGTAAATTCATAATTTCTTTTACATAATACAAACAATAGGAAGTGTCTCTTCCTCCACTGACACCCACCACACAATCATATTTTTTCCCCCGTCCATCTCTTCTTATCTTCTCTGCTATCTTTTGTAATATCATGGCTCCTTGTTCCCCAACAGGGAACCGTTTATCTAACTTATCATGCATGTGGCAGAAATTACATACTCCTTGATTATCCAAATAAACCCCGGGAATAGATGTATCCATTACACATCGCTTACATAATATTTTATCTTCATTTTGACGAATCATACATATACTACCTCTATTTATAATCGTGATAATTCTAAATCAATAGGCTTTTTGGGGTCTCTTTTTCGAACATGCTCGGGTTTAAAATACTCTAATAGTTGTTCTTCTGTGGGATAAGTGATCAAAACAGTCCTCCGCGGACCGTAAAAAAGGAAAAAGGCTCCACATGCCACTGCAGAAACTCCCGATTGGTAATAGGCATCTGCCAAATCCTTAACAGAACCTGCCCCTCCACATGCGATTACTGGAATTTGAACATTATCTGTAATCATTTTTATTAAGTCTAAATCATACCCTTCAAGTGTGCCATCTCTATCAATGCTTGTAATCAATATTTCTCCTGCACCCTCCGCCTCTGCTCTTTTTGCTAATTCCACAGGATTCAGACCTGTCGATTTTCGTCCTCCATGTGTAAACACTTCATATTTACCATTTATTCTACGAACATCCATTGACACTACGATACACTGTCTCCCAAATTGTTCGGCTGATTTCTGCAATAAATTAGGAACCTCTACTACTGAAGTATTAAGGACTACTCTATCCGCCCCTGCATTCAGCAATTCTCTTATGGTATGAATATCGCGAATTCCACCTCCGACGGTAAACGGCATGGATGTTTCTGCCGATATTTGTTTAACAACTTCTATTTCTGGAGGGCGATTTTCAAGTGTCGCCACAATATCTAAAAGTATTAATTCATCAACATTATGTTGATTAAAAACACGAGCCGCGTTAATAGGACAACCCACATATTTCGGATTTGAAAACTGAATGGTTTTTTCCAAACCCCAATGTCGCAATAAAAGGACTGGTATTACTCTAACTTTTAGCATTTAACACCTCGTTCAAAAAATTTTGTAACAATAAAGCACCACCTATATAACTCTTTTCAGGATGAAACTGTGTTCCGTAAATGTTTTTATTTTGATATAAAGAAATAAAAGAAGTGCCGTATTCTGTTACCCCCAGATTTCCATCAATTTCTTTGAAAGGGACAAAATAAGAATGGGCAAAATAAAAATTAGGATTTTCTATCATTCCGGATAATAAAGACAATTCATCTTTATAAACCTTTACATCGTTCCAACCGATATGAGGCACTCGAATAGGGCTTTTAACTACATTTCGTATATGGCAAACATTTACGGGTATCCAACCTAATCCTTTCGACGGACCTTCTTCACTAAATTCTGTCATAATTTGAAAACCTAAACAAATACCTAAAATAGGTTTTTTTAATTCCAATACATAATAATTTAATCTTCGGATCAAACCTATCTTTGTTAGAAAATCCATAGCACTACCACAAGCACCAACCCCTGGCAAAACAATACCATCAAATACATCCAGTTCGGTTTCTTTATTAACAATTTCAATAGAAACTCCTTTTTTTGCAAAAGCCTTATATACAGAATGTATATTTCCTGCCGAGTAATCAATAATCCCAATTTTTATTTTGTTATTTTGTGTGTTTTCCGTTTTCATTAAAATTATCCTGACTTTGTGCCACCACAAAGTTATTTAAAAATAGATAATCCAATCCTGATTCTTTAAATGTTTGTAATGCTTCTTCTGGAGTTCGAACAATAGGCGATTCATGCATGTTAAAACTTGTATTCAGCACTACACTGGTTCCTGATAAATTCTTGTAATGCTTCAATATTTCGTAAAAAGTCGGATTATTTTCTTTTTTTACAATTTGGGCTCGTGTTGTTCCATCTATATGAACGACCGCCTCATGTTGTTCTTTCATTTTTGGGGTACTTCGAAAACAGCATGTCATAAATTCACCTGCATGCATTGCCTTTTCATATCCTACCAAAAATTGTTCCGTATCCTCATCTAAAAGAGCAGGAGCAAAAGGCATAAAATCACTTCGTCTTAACATAGCATTTAATTTTTCCGTTATATTCCGCATTGTTGAATCACATAAAATAGAACGATTTCCCAAAGCACGCGGTCCCCATTCCATTTTATCATAAAATCGTGCGATAATTTTTTTATGGTAAATACATTCTGCTATAAACGAAAATATTTGCTGACTATCAAGTTCCTTAAATGGAAGACCCAATTTAACTATTGCTGTTTTAATATCTTCATTACTAAAGTAATCTCCCCAAAATGCGTGAGGAAGTGATTTGGGATAGAATTGATATTGCGAACATATCGCTCCTAAACTCAATCCTCCATCTCCCATATTGGGATATACAAATAATTCTTCGACTTCTTGCAACTCATGTATTCTTTGATTTAGCAACACATTAGCAAATACCCCCCCTGCAACCGCTACTTTTTTAAGTCCTGTTTTATTTAGCCAATATCGGATTAAAGAGCAAATTGTCTGTTCTAAAATATTTTGGGACCATGCACATAAATCCTCTCGTGAATATTTATTTAATAAATGCAAAAGCCATTCTCTTAACTTTTTACCATAAGGGCCTTTATACGAAAGGAAATCCTCGTTCCATGAAAAAGGGTTTTCATCTTCAATTTTGTTTGCATCTCCATGGGCGGAAAGTCCTGTAAGTTTTCCTTCATCTCTACATGGGACAAAGCCTAACACTTCTGTCAGATTTTCAAAAAACAAACCAAAAGAACTTTTTGCAGAGGATTTCCATAATCTCGTTACTGTATTTTCTTTTCCTTTAGAAATAGTCAAGGATAAACCGTCTCCCATTCCATCGGCAGTAACAATAAGGGCTTCATTATAACCTGAACAGAAATAACTTCCCCATGCATGGGCCTCGTGATGTTCAATAAAATGAATAGGGATATTAGCAGGAAGAAACGGTAAGCGTTTGCGAATTATTTTTCTTAAAACGATAGATAGATTTTTTTTCATCCCGTCTGAAGGATTGATATAGCTGATAGGATTATAGGAAACCGCCCATTCTGTAATGTTATTCCAGTAGGTCTCACTATTTTGATTTTTCTCTCTTCTGGAAAGAAATGCTTTTTTTTGCAAGTTAGGGAATAAACGGAAAAAAGGGAATGGGGTTACAAAACCTGAAACACATACTCCCTCTATGTCTTTCCATGTTAAACCTGTTTGCTTCAAAGCATTTTCCAGAGATAAGTATGGAAATCCTCCCTCATTTTTTCGTCGAGTGTATCGTTCCTCATTGGACATAAATAATATTTGGTCATCATTGCAAATAGTAACACCTGCATCGAAAAAATCTTCACTAATTCCAAGTATTATCATGAACAATCATTCCTTTGAAATAAAAACAATTTATATCCAGAGAGCATTCCAGATTGCTGAAGGATTTAAATTCCATATTAGAGCAAGTTCCACTATCGGTGCACACCAACAAGTGGCACAACCTGTGGGTACAGTTAAATGAGTTATTAAGTTTTCAAAATCTTTTCCATTATCTTTATCTTTTTTCTGTTTATACAATTCTCGGGTTCCAAACAAATGACAAGAAAGTATGGTTCCATCTGGCTCAATTGTATATGTTAACCTACCAGCACAGCACCATATTTTTGTTGGATGAGGCCAGTTACTTAAATACTTTAAGCCTGCAAATGAATTACGGACAGGTGCCCCTTCTTTTTTCTTTCTTATTATATCCTGCATCGCATTATAATACGCTTCTTTATCAGGAGCAATAGGATTGGGTTTTAGCGATGAATCCAGATGTAATGTTGCAGGCTGAAACATTACCTTTGTATGTTCTTCCTGAGCCTTCTGTAAAACAAAATCTATTGTATTTATGTTTAGTTTGGAAATTACACATAAAAAAGAGGTGGATATATTTTTCATCTTGCAATATTGCACTACTTCAAATAAACGCTTATAAGTACCCTTTCCCCGTATTTCATCATGTATTTCTTCAGGACCATCAAAACTCAAGTTAATATGGTCTATATACTTTTCAATCCCATCATATTTTTCTATATTAACACCCGTTGAACTTAAAAAAACATTTAATCCCAGTGATTTTGCATGTTCCAGAATTTTCATTATATCCTTTTTAATTAAAGGTTCTCCTCCACCAAATGTAATCCATCTCACCCCTGTTTTATATAAAATCGCCAATCGTTCTAATATTTCATTTGTATCCAATTCATTCACAGATACTTCTCTTGAACCACAATAAAGGCATTGATAGGGGCAACGAAAAGTTATATTCCATTCCACAAATAATGGCGAATTTACTCCTAAAACCTTTGTTTTTATCCATGATTTTAATATGGTAGGAATATTTTTTATTTTATTCATTGAATACTACTTCCCAAATCAATCTTTTTATACAATTTTAATCGGATTAATGCTACCCAACCAACAGGAATCCATATCCAGAATGTAAGTATACGAAACAGTCCTATAACAAGGATTATTTCTGGTAATTGAACCTGTAGCCAGTGTAGGGAAATACTCATTGTCGTTTCAACAATTCCAATCCCTCCCGGAATACCACTACATATCGCAAGTAGCAGATTCCCCAAAACAGTAATTTCTGCTTGACTTAAATAGATTCCCGATTCCTTTCCTCCTAATAATAAATAAAAGATAAAACCATTAATAGTCCAACCTATTGAACAAGCTACACAAAATACCATAAGAAATAAAGGGCGAATTAAATCTTCTGATATCCATATTTTAAATTTCGTTAGCCAGGGTTTAAATACTCTAAGCATCCATGGAAACATAATTAATAATAATAACGAAAGAATTATTGGCAATAACAAAGTATTCGCATAAAATCCCAAAGATATAATTGTTACTACAAACGCTCCTTCAAAAACACATAATAAAAATAAAAATTCTAAAGACATTGCTTTTGAAAGGGGAATATCTGTTGTTTTTGTAATTACATAACCTCTTAATGCCCGCCCCAACTGTGCTGGCAATACAATGCCTGCTCCCGCACTAAGGTAAATCCAAACAGATTTTATTACAGGAACATTTGCAGAATATTTCTTAAGCATACATCTCCACAAATAGTAATCCAATATCCAATCTAATAATCGTAAAATACATGCAAATAAGAATAATCCCCACCTATTTATGATTAAATTCTTTATATCTGTCAGATTCTCTTCTCTTATCTGATAGATTCCAAAACAGGTTATTATAATCAGAAGAATAAAACCAAATATATGAAGTAAATTTAATATTTTGTCTTTATTTTTTATAAAATTAAACATTGCTTAAATTATCTTTAATTAGGATTGTATATGATACCACGAAGATGGATACATATTTTACCCTCTGAATATAACGAAGTTCTAAATCCTTCCCACCCATTACTATCGAATTACAATATTGTTTCTCAATGGGAAAAAGAGTTTGGTAATTTCATAGGTTCTCCCAATACGGTTGCACTTCCCTCCGGAAGAATTGGACTTAAACTTATTTTACAATATTTGAACCTTCAAGAAAATGATGAAGTAATTATTCCAGCCCTAACATTGAAGGCATTGGTAAGTATTATCAAATCATTAGGTCTTAAACCCGTTTGTGCCGACATAGACCCTAAAACATTAAACATAGACCCCGAATCGGTACGCAATTTAATTACACCTCGAACCAAAGCCATTATCGCATTACATACCTTTGGCAACCCCTGCCTAATTGAAGAAATATGTAAAATAGGACAGGAAAACAATATCCCTGTTATAGAAGATGCTGCTCATGCATGTGGCGCTAAAATACAAAATAAATTCGTAGGAACATTTGGATATGCGGGCTTTTTTAGTTTTGATATATCTAAACCTATAAATACATACGGTGGGGGAATGCTTGTTAGTGAAGACTTATCACTAATTGATTTCGTAAGAGAATATAATAAAAAACTAATTTTAGACACAACTGAAATAACCAAAAAAGCAAAGTCTATTAAGTTAGAACAGGCACTATATAAATTAAAACTTATGTATCCCATTCTCTTTTTAAGACTGTTCCGATTTTTCTTCAAGTCTCTGGAATTTGTATACCGTAAAATTCAAAGTGTTCCCCCTGAAAATATCCAATTTACACCTTTACAAGCAAGTATAGGTATAGAAAAGTTATCTTTACTAAATTCAAGAATAGCGCAAAGAAATGAAGTAGCACAATTATACCGCAAATTATTATCCGATAAAATTGATATTCCTTATGTAACTTCTGAATGTATACCTTCTTATTACATGTTTGTTGTTATTCTTCCTAAAAAATCTCATAACATCTGTAGATCTCTCCTTTTCCATGGAATAGATACCGCATTTAAAGAAGAGGTTATAGATGATGTGTCCCTATTAGTTGAAAAATCACATTGTCCAAATGCGAATGGAGTTTATCCCTATTTACTTGCGTTACCTTTCTATGATGTTATTTCAAAAGATACCATTGAATATATATGTAATTGCCTGAACGAACTTGTAGAATAAGTAAAAACTGTTAATCTGAAAATCCCATTTGTTTAAGCCTTTGTTTTACATCCTCGTTTTGAGGATTGAGTTCTATAACTTCTGAAAATATCTTCTTTTCATTATCCTTATCACTTAATTTTATATATGTTTCCCCTAATTCTATTAATACCTCTGTAATTATCTCTTTTGGAGCCTCTTTTTCTTTTAGTTCTTTAATAGCCTTTTGATAAAGTTGTATTGCCTGTTGATAATCACCTATCTCTTTTTTAAATCCAGCATAGATTGCCCAACCTTCACCATCACTGGGATAAATTTCTAATGCGGTCTTGTAAGCCTTTTCGGCTTCTTCATATCTTTTCTGCTTTCTATATAAGTTCCCTAAATTTCTCCACGCAAGAGGAAATCTATATTCTAAATTTACCGCCTCTTTTAAATGTTTTTCTGCTAAATCATATCTGTTAACCTGAAACGCATAAAAGCCTAATGTATTATGAAGATTATGGTCCTGAGGTTGTTTCTCTAATGCCTTTTCAAAATATGGAATAACTTTTTCTAATTCACCTTTTGCATAAAAAGCTTCAGCAATATTATAGAGAGCATTTATCAGGTCGGGTTTTATAGACAAGGATTTTTGATAAAGTTCTATTGCTTTGTCAACATCCCCCGACAAAAAAGCATGATACCCTAAATTGTTATATGCCAGTGGATTTTTGTCATCTATTTCCAACGCTTTGTTATACATATCTTCCGCTTCTTTTGATTTTCCCATTCGGTCGTATAAAACCCCCAGGTCATAAGGGATATAAGAATTATTGGGGCTATTTACCATCGCCTTTTGATACAACTCTATTGCCTGCTCAGTATTCCCTTTCTTTTCTGCCAACTGAGCCAGATTATAGTATGCCAATTCATCATTAGGTCTTATTTTTAATGCTTCATAAAATTTATTTTCCGCCTCGTCCCATTTGTTTAACTTAACTAATAAACTCCCCCAATTATTTAATACTAATGTAAAATCAGGAACAACTTCTAATGCTTTTTTAAAGTGTTCTATGGCGTCTTCTGGTTTATCTTCCTGTATTAAGATAGCCAATTCTCGATGTGCCCGTGCATCTTTGGGGTTCATTTCTATTGCTTTTTCAAAATAAGAAATCGCTTCTTCTTTTTTCCCCATTCTCGACAATACCTGCGCTATCATATAATAAACATTTTGAGAATTCGGGTCAATATTTAACGCCAACTTCAACTTTTCTAACGATTTTTCATATTCTCCCCTATTGGCATAAATAGCACCCATTTTGGCAATCACATAACAAAATTGGGGATAGGCTTCTAATGCTTTTTCATAGCAGGTAATCGCTTGTTCGTAGTCCTTCTTCAATTCCATAATCTCCCCTAATTCATTCCATGCCCGAGCATCTCGAATATTTAATTCTATCGCCCTTCGAAAATAATTCTCTGCTTCATCTATTCTTTCCTGTTTCTTTAAGACACACCCTAAAAGATAAACACTATCTTGATACTCCGAATTTAGTTCAATGGCCTTTTTAAAGTTATTTTCAGCCTCTGTCAAATTATCTTTGGCAAAAAGAATTCTTCCTAATTGTTCATAAGCATAGGCAAAATCAGGTCTGACGGACACTGCTTGCCGATAATATTTCTCTGCTGTGTCCCATTCCCCTTCATCTGCATGAATGTTCCCCAACTCACAAAGTGCTCTTGCATCCTTAGGATTTAACTCTACCGCTTTTAACAAAGTATCTCGTGCTTCTTCAATTCGACCCAAATTTTTCAACTCTCGACCTATAAGAAAGTATACATCCTGATAGGAAGGGTCTGTTTCTAATGCCTTCTGGTAAAAAGCCAAGGCATCTTCTGACCGTCCTTGTGATGAAAGTATTCTGCCATATTTATCCAGGACATAAGTAAAATCAGGAACGATTTGTAAAGCCTTCTCATAATGAGAAAGGGCTTCCTTCCAATTTCCCTGATGTTCTAAAATTTCTCCTATTTCATTGTGAGAACGGGCATCATTCGGATTTAATTCAAGAGATTTTTTAAAATATTTTTCCGCATTTACTTCATCTTTCAAGGCAAGATAGGTTTTTCCAAGATAATAAAACATATCCTGATAACTCGGGTCTAATCGGATACCTTTTTCAAATTGTTCTTTTGCTTCTTTAAAGTAACCCGATTTAAATAAATCTTTACCTAAACGATGGTGCATATAGGGCAAACTTTTAGGCATGTAAAGAAGGGTTTGTGCTTCTTCCAGAGCCTTTTGAACTTCACCCCTCCTTAAATACGAATCTGCTCGTTGATAATGCCATCGTGCTAAATCAGGCTCAAAGGGAACCCATCGGACAGAAATTAAAATAAAACTTATAAGGAGAATTGACAACCAACGAGTTAAGGATAAAGCATTTTTATTTTTAATGCACAACCCTAAGAAATAAATAAAGTTAGCACCTATTAAAAAGAATAGGGGAAGAACAGGAACTCTTGCTCTCCCGTTCACAAAAAACATTAAGAAACTACCTAAATAGGTAATAATGAATAAATAAATTAATAACAGCAATTCAACGGAATAAGAACCACTCGAACAAAAAAGAAGATTAGAAATACTTTCTTTGTTCAACCCAGATCTCATATTAAAAAGAAGGAGAAGGGTCCCTGCAATAAAAAGTCCTCCCGCCCATGGAAAAGTAGGGAGATATTTCAACGGAGGGTAATGCTTTATCTCATAATACACAACTTTATTACAAGTAATTTCGATAGGGCACCAGAGAAGAATTGCTTTTTTTAATACCTGTATAATCGTTTCCTTAGGATGTGTTTTAATATATTCTATTGCTTTTTGTGTAAATATTTTCGAAGCATCTGCATGTTTCAAATTTTTTATCCCCAATTCTCTACCTAATCCTTTCACCACATTCACATAATCACGGGCTGTCCAGTTCCCGGTTCCTTCTAATTTCTGCAAATATTGGTTCCATGGCGTTGTCCCATCGGATTCCGGGTTATTACCTATAAAAAGATTTTCACCAAAATATGTAGAAATAAGGACCCATTCTCCTGAAGCAATATAGTTGCGGAGAGTAATCGGTATAATGGGAACAAAAGTAAAAATAAAAAGAACAATCCATGATGGAATAAACAAAAAATATTTTTTTTTCTTAAATGTAATCCATGCCATCCATAAGGCTATAAAAGGTCCAAAAGATAATATATTGGGTCTCATACTTGCATAAGCACCAATGGATAACCCTAAAGGAATACACCAATACCATTTTTTATGAATACTCCAACGATATAGTATATAAAAAATAAGAACAACCAAAAAGACGAATAAGGCAGGGTCATTTACTTCTCCTTCCCAGTAGATAAAAACACTATATGTAGCAACTAAAAAACTAAAAATGAGCCCCACAACTTCATTAAATATAGCCCTCCCTAAATAAAATGACAAAAGGACCGTTAATATACCTGCTATGGCATTAACAATACGAGGAGTTAGATAACTATCGGAAATAAAACGATAAAGGAAACTTAAAAAATACCCATGACCCGGTGGACGAAAAAAAGGAGTCGTTCGCATTTCTGGGTCGGTTACACCTTCAGGAACACTCCAATCCCCCGTTACTATAGCACGAGCAAAATAATCCTGTACTTCCGGGTCCTGTTGAAGGGCTGAATAATCAGGAGCGTATTTATATACTTCATAAAGATACCAAACTCTTAAAATTGTTGCGATGAGAAGGATAAGGAATAAAACAAACCTGACTTTATTTTCCTTCACACACTTTTCCTTATATATCTATCTGAGCAAGATAACTAAATTAAAAAATATAAAAAACCCAACAAAATTACAAAGCGTATATAAATGGCGAGATTACTCCAGCATTTCCCGCGAAGATAAATAAGGCAGCCAGTAATAACAGAGTAATAATAATAGGAGCCAGCCAATATCTCTTTCTAACCTTTAAGAAATCCCAGAACTCTTTTAATAATTCTTTCATGAATAATGTCTCCATAATCGTATTTTATAATTTATTATACAAAATTTGATTATTCTCATGGGAAAGGAATAAATAAACAGAAAAATTATTTATCGATACTCTTCACTTTCATTAAAAAAGGCATAATAAGTTCCTGTATTTTTATTCCTATTTCTTCAACCCTTCTTAAATATAGATGATAGGCTACTAATGATGGAATTGCAATAATTAATCCAACTACCGTTGTTATAAGTGCTTTGGATATCCCTTGTGCCAACATCTGTGCATTTCCAATTCCACCTACTGTGATTACATTGAATATATCTACCATACCTAAAACAGTCCCAAGTAAACCCAATAAGGGGCTAATCACAGATATTATCTGTAATACAGTTAGACCTCGTTCTAAATATGTTATTTGAGTTCGACCTAATGTATTAATATGTTCAACAAGAACATCTTTGGGCTCACTACGAAGATTGATTATTTCATTTACAAGTATGCCGAGAGGTGAAACATTCCGCTGAGATACAGAACGGATAGTTTCTAAATCTTTTAACATATTAGGATAAGAAAGTAATTGAGTAAGGTTCTCAGGGATATTCTTTTTCATCCTTAATGCAAAAAAACGCTCTAATATTATGGCTAAGGCTATTACAGAGCATATCCCAAGTGGAAACATAACCCACCCACCTTGATATATCATATTCATCCAATTCATATAAAACTCCTTTTATCAATACATAAAACTAAATGTCCACCGAATTTGCAAATTTTTATTGCTATATATATCTGATACCTGAAACGGAAAAGGCGAAAAGGGTGCCGATTTTTGTAACGATTGTTTACAAATAGCTAAAAATAATGGGTCTTCAGGTTCTCCAATTACATCTATTCTAACAATTTTACCCTCTGGATTTATCTCACAATCAATTACAACTTCTGTAGGTTTTGTTCCAGAATAGCGTGTATATAAATAGTGACGCCAATATTTTTCTACCCTTTGCTGGATTTCTTTCAAATAGGGCGCCAATTGGTCTTGAAGTGCTTCGTAACCCAGTATTCCTATTTTTTTTACTTGATTATAAATTTTCCCTTGTGGTTTCTGGAGTGCCTTTCCTGAATATTCAGGTTCTAAAACTTCTTCTGGATTTTGCTTTTCTATTAATGGGTTCTCGTCTATTTTATCCTCTTTTTTTAATAGTATTGCTTCCTCCTTTTCCTTATGAGGTGTTCCCTCAACAGGGAGTTCATTTTTCTTTTTCTCCGTTTCCTTAGCTTGTATTTTAGGCGGTTTCTTCGTCTGAGGAATAACATTAGCAACCTGGATTTTTTCCGTTTTAGAACCTAATGTTTCAATTTTTGAATTTTCAATTAACGGAGGTCCAGGAGTATCTCCTTCTTTTGTAACAGGACCAGAAGATATCGAATTAGCCTCTGCAATATTTTCAGTTTTTGAGGGAATTTCATCTGTTGGTTCTACAACTTCCACCAGTTTTTTAATTGATTCTTGTTGTTCTTGTTTTAAAAATTCTACCCTTATAATTTTTTCTTTTGAAATATAGGGGGTTAATTTTGAATAGGAAGAGGTTCCCATGAAAAGCCCAAGAATAAAGCAATGAAATATTAATGAAAACAATAGATAAACAAACATTGTTTTCGTATAATTCATTTGCTTTCCGTTTGGGCTTAAGGAAAAATGGTCATTCATTAGAAGTTAGTTATTTTCGGGTTTATTTGCCCAATTTAGTAAAAATAATTTTTTCATTTTCAACAAGATATGAATATGATATATCCAACCACTGAAAAGTCAACAAATCAAGGGCTAATTTGAGTTTCATTTTATTTAAGTAACATGGGTTCACAGGTAAATTTTCTGTCCCGGGCATCATTTCAATGGTCAGTCCTGTTTGATTTGCAAGAACTGGAGCCACTTTAGATAATGGTAATGCTCCTTCATAAAAAGGAAGAGAAACTTTTCTATCCAACGGAACGGATTTGGGTAAGGAAATTATTACTTCTTTATCCAATAAGGATTGTTTTGTCTCTGGGTTGAAGATTTTACAATCAACAAGTTGGTCCATTCGCATATTTAATGTAGTATAGAAAAATATAAAATCGTCAGTAGCACACCACCGAATATTCTGGGGAACAATACGGGCACTCTTTAATATCATTTCCAATGCTATACTTAAAGGCTTCTGAGAAATAACCACCTCCCCTACGGGTAACTCTGCTATGCTATTATCGGCAACAATATTACAACCATAAGTAAAATTCAGACTATTGAGAACATTAAATAATTTCGTCCCTGCTCCGAACCCTGCTGTTACTGTTATATGTTCATATTTTGAGGGAAATTTACCCATTAAAGACAATCGTGTCAGGTTTTCGTATATAGATTGTTCCGTCGGGTATAAAAAATAATAATCATTTACTTCCTGCAAAGACATATTTGTCTTTTCAGATATTTGCTGAATTAAATTAGCCATTTCCTTTTCAGGTTTATCAATTTGAACCCATCGTGTTTCAGCACCATTAACAATGGAAATAGATATAGGGTATTCTCCTCCTAATCTTCTGACAATAACATTTAATAAAGCCGATTCCTTAATAAGGTCAAAAACATTTTCATTTTGTATCATCTCATCAAGGGAATTACTTCGTTCTTCTTTCGGAGTAGATTTGCAAGATAGGTTTACAAAAATAAGAAGAATACATATCCCAATGAAATATAATATTTTTTTCTGCATAGATTTTCTCATAAAGTAATACAACACTTTTTAATTATGTAATTAAAGGTCAAATATCATACAATCTTATATCATATAACGAAAAAAAGTAAAAATTCTTTTCTTATTAAGGCTATGTTTCAATTATCTGTTTATATTATACTTTGGTGCTTGTCTAATGGAGCACAAACTTTTTACGGAGAAATCCCTGAAAATATCCCAACATTCTTAATAAAAATTCAACGAGAACAATCTGAGTTTTATGGGGGTATTATTATTCAGGGGCAATGGGTAGATAATGCTTCTCTTCCTGAATTAAAAAGTAAATCGGTGGAAATTGTTGTAGATACTCCATGGGAAACACCGCAAATTCATCGCCGAGAATTAGGACATCGGATTGAACTTTCATATGAAGCACCTGTACTGCGGAAAAAAAGACTGGAGGAAGGTTGGAAAAAAGCAGGTTATGTGCTTTTAGATAATCCTCAGGGGAAAAAGGTGTTAAAAGAGGCTATTTATAAGCAAGCAATACGAGCAATCGAAATGGCTCAATCTATTTATCAGCAAAATCAGCCTCCTGAATTACTATATAGCCCGAGTGGAATAGAACTGGATTCAAACACCAACAGGAATACTTTTATAAAACAGTGGATTTTTCATATTTTGATAATCATTTCAGGTGTTTTGTGTTTATCCTTTATTATCTGGAAGTTCCTATTAACTCCCCATTCATCATAAGATAAAAAACTCCCATTTATTTCTAAATCAGCCCTTTAACCTCATAAGCCACAATGAATTGTTCTTTATTTTTTACTTTAAAGGTACCAATAGGAGAACCTCTAACCCTTCCCTTTAACTCTGCCCATGCTCCACTTCCCACAACAATTGCCCCTGGATTTGCCATATCACACAAACGCTTTGCAGAATTTACCCTATCCCCTACAACAGTATATTCCATTCGTTTCGGAGAACCAATAAATCCCGCGACTACCTCTCCCGTTTCGATACCAATACCCAATTGAAAAGCAGGTTTTCCTTCAGAAACTCTTAATACATTCAGTTCTTCGTTTCTTTTTAATATATCTAAAGAAGCACACACAGCAGAATATGTATCATCTCCTGTGGAAATAGGTGCACCAAATATAGCCATAATCTCATCGCCTATATATTTGTCCAATGTTCCATTCCAGGCAAAAACGATTTCTGTCATTGCCGTAAAATGTTCATTTAGCAAAAAGAGTAATTCTTGTGGAGAAAGTCGCTCCGCCATCTGTGATGAACCCCGAATATCACAAAACATTGTGGCAACTTTTTTCTTTTCACCACCCAATTGAATAGCAGAACCTTTGCTTATGATTTGCTCAACAACAATATCGGGCAGAAATCGTCGGAAATTATCCCTCTTTCTTTCTTCTTCAAGCATCTTCATATTTAATTGAGCATTTTCTATAGCAAGGGCAATTTGATTAGCCATAGAACAGAATAAATCTAAATCTCCCTCATCAAAAAAAGCCTTCTTTTTAATCGTATCAATATAAATAGAACCTAATATCCTATCTTCGATTCTTAGGGGAACACACATAGCACTTGTTATTTTGCGGGCAATAACACTCTCCCTATTTCCAAACTCCACATCTGCATAACGGTCTATCATAAGTACGGGTTCACCATCTATGGCAGACTTTCCTGCTATACCCATACTCGGTAAATTCGCTTCTAATCCAGAACCCATTGCCCGTGCAACTTTCGTTACTAAGGTATTTTTATTTTCATCCTTCAAAAGGATAAAGCCTCGTTCCGCACCTAAAACTTCTATCACAAGGTCTAAAACTTGTTCAAGTTTTGAATCCAAGTGATGTGCAGAACCCATAATTTGTGTTGCTTTATATAACGCATCTAACCGACGATAAGTACGAGTCAGTTTCTTTATATCAATAGAGGGGGTAACGACTTCTTTCGTCTTTTGTAGGGTCGGTTCCGCTTCTTCCTTGGATATTTTAAATAAAGTATTTTTGACCTCTTCTATTTCCTCACGAACATGTTCCATCTGGTCTATATACTTACTTTCATGTCTGTCCTTATCCTGAAAAGTTTTGGAATCTTTTTTAGGTATGTCATCTCTGAAAACAATTCTGCATTTACTGCCAAGCCATATTTCATCCAAATGTTTGAGTTTATGTTCCACTATTCTTTGACGATTTACATAAGTGCCATTCAAACTTTTCAAATCAGCAATAATATACGCTCCATCTTTAATAAAAATCTTTGCGTGATGTCGCGATATTTCTTCCGTGAATAAAATCACATCACAGTCATTCGACCTGCCTAAAACTATCTCTTTGTCTTCAATAGGAACCGTCTGTGTAGAAATTCCCTGTTGTTCAATAATCAATAAAGGCACAATATACCAACTCCTTTTAATAACATATAGTTATAGAAATTGATATTTAAATTTAATTTAACAAAAAGTTTTTACTTTCTTTGTCAATTATGGGATATAAGGTTCTATAGATATTTTATCTGAAGCAATTCCTTGAAGTTTCATTGTAAATTCCCAGGCTGCTCCTTGATTGTATACAGCCATCAACAACACATTATCTTTTTGTAATTTAACAGGGAACTGGTCCTGGTCAGGTGTCATGGTTCTTCCCTCTGCAAATGAGTGAACCAGATTTCCATTAAGCCACACTTTAACACCATCATTACTTCCCAATAATATCTTTGCTTCAGCAGGTTCAGGCACTGTAATCTTACATGCTACATAATCTACACATTCCACTGCACCACCAGAGAACTCTGCCAAATCTGCATAAATCAAACCATCTCCACGGACTTTTATTGGTAAAATACGCCAATCTTTAACAGAACTCATATCCGTTTCCGGTGGGAAAGAAACTTCATCAAATAATCTTCTGGCTCCGTAATCTTCCATGCGGTAAGGACCACTTACACTCCACGAGCCAATATATTCTCCTTTATTCTTCAGGCCATTTAACAAATACTCTAACTCTTTTGCTTGATTATCTTTTAGGTTAGGAAGCATTTCTTCCAAAATCGGTATCGTTTTTGAAGGATAAGAAAAACAGATATTCTTTGCTACACTAAATCTTGCGTTTGCCCAATCTGCTTTTACCGCATTGTTAATATTCCTTCCTTCTATAAAATCCAATACTTCTAATAAACTCAATTTTGCAAGTCCACCCAAAATATTTTTTTGAAGCGATGGATTGTCACCTGCCATTTTCCAGAGACTTACATAGTAATCATATTTTTGTCTATCTGCCATATTTAAGGTCCTCAATATATTTAAGGAACTTAAAATACCGACATTCTTAACCTCTTCATTGGCTTCCTGCGAAATTTCATCTACTATCTTTTGCAAAGTATTTGCATCATCACACTGTCCTATGGATTGCAAAATACTTACCTTTAAGTTAGGTTCATTAGACCATAAACTTTCAAGCATTGCACATGCTTCCGGGCTTTTAATATTCCCTAATAAAGTTATTAAGGATTTCTTTTGTAAATCATTCTTACATTTTTTCCATTGATCCGTTATAAGCGTTACTTTGCGTCCTTCATCTCTTACCCTATCAATAATTAAAGAAATAGCCGGAAGGTAAGCAGAACTATTCTCTGCATCTGCCATAAGTTTATCAAAGAGAAAAGATAAATCTTCTTCATTTCCTAAAACGGCATAATAATTAATCGCCCCATCCAAAATATCTTTATCATTCTTTGATAGGGCATTCTTAATAATTTCTTTGGCTTCTATTGACCTGCGTTCTGTTAATAAATCAACGGCTAATTTTTTAACCTCGGCATTTCCTTTCTGAACTTTTTCTATCAAGTACTTGTTGGTATCAGGATTATCCAATTTAATTAACGCATCTTTGGCTATATCTTTAATTTCACGAGGACCATTTAATACGATATTCACTAATGGCTCTACGGCACGGTTGTCGCCTATTCGACCTAAACATTGAATTGCAGATATTTTTACTTCTCCATCTGCATTCTCGGCAAGGTCTAAAATCTGAGAAATAGCCCCTGAAATCTTACGAGAGGCAACAACCTCCAATATTCCTAACTGAAGTCTTGGATTTGCTGTTTTTAATGTATTTACACATTTCTCTAAAAGCAATTCATCAGAAAAAGATTTGTCTTTTAATAAATCAATAGCCGTCGACGAAAGTATGGCATCTTCACTATCTACACTCTGCCAGACTTCATTAAAGGCTTCCTTACCCTTCAACTGAACCAGTCCTCTCAGAGCATACCCCCTACTCACAGGAATTACTTTGTCATTATTAAATAATGACGAGTAGATTTCCAAAGCCCTATCTTTTTCAGATAATTCCAATTGGCTTGCAATCTTTAAAAGAGAAGACTGAACATCCAGATTTTCCAGCATGGACTTATTTTTTGCCCAGTTCCATAATACATTTCCAGATTCTTTTCCACCGATAGAACCTAATGCGATTATCACCGAACTTTGTATTTTCGGTGATGGATTATCCAGATATTGTGCTAATGTTTCAACAGATGAGTCATCCTTCCTTCTCCCCAAAGAATTGATAATAGCGACTTTGTCATCTTTTGATATAGATTCTTGTTTTAATACCTTTATAAGGGATTGTGTCGCTTCCTTACCGGGGATTTGCTCTAAAATACGACAAGCAATATCAATCGTTTCTTTATCTTTCAATAAAGGTTCTATTCCCGGAACAACGGATGGAGTTGCTATTACAACTAATTGACGAGCAATAAATCTCTTGCCATCAATAAAGCATTTGGGCAAAATCGCTACAAGTTGTTTTGATAACTGCTCTTGTTTTGCGGGGTTATTTTGTGTCGTTTTTATTGCTTCCAGAATAGGCTCTAAGGGTTCCCGATTCATTCCAAACTTATAGGTTTGCAAATAATTCAAGGCATCGTTAATGTTCGGAATTTCCTGAGCAAAGGCAACCGATACCAAAACTATTAATGTCAGGAATATATTAATCAAAATATAATTATTTTTCATTTTTTATCTCCTTTTTTGTTTAACCTAAAGTCCAGGGTGCTCTCATAGAAGGTTGCATCATACGGTTGGCTTCATCATCATGGATAAACATTTCCTTTTCAGGGTCCCAATTCAATTTGCGTCCAAGTCTCATCGCAATATTTGCCATATGACACATGGTCGCTGTGTGATAACCCACTTCAACAGGAGCCGTGGGGTCTTTACGGGACTTAACACATTCGATGAAATTCTTATGATGTCCCTTGCTTCTGCCCAAATGAATTTCATTAGGTCCTATGGTCTCTTGCAGTAAAGAAGGAGGATTGGCTCGCAGGTCACCTCTATGAATATAAATAAAAATCCATCCTTTATCACCCTCAAACTTAATTCCGCGAGGACCAACACTCTTCCCTAACAATTCAACACCGTTAGCATACTCAAATCGGAATTCATAACTCATTGCCGTGTTAAACAGTCCTTCTTTGGGGAAGAAACCTTTTCCTTCCACAGAGATGGGGAAGGTATCATCGGTTCCATTACCTAACTGACCTAAATCAATAATATGCGCACCTCGGTCTGTCATTTCCCCGCCACTATAGTCCAAAATATAGCGGAACCAGAAATGACACCTCTTTTCTGTATAAGGCTCTTTTGGAGCAGGACCTAACCAGAAATCATAATCAAAACCGGGAGGAATCGGCATTTCAGGTTGGGGAGGAATAGGAGTATGATTATCCACAGGCATGTTTACCCGTATAGTATGCAATTTTCCTATCCTTCCATTCCTTACCAATTCACATGCATACCTTGCATTATCGCGAGAACGCTCATGACTACCTGTTTGAAACACTCTGCGATATTTACGGACTGCTTCCACTACTGCTTTCCCTTCTGGAATGGAATTGGCCAACGGTTTTTCGCAATAAATATCCTTCCCCGCTTTTGCCGCAGCGATAGAAATAATAGGATGCCAATGGTCAGGTGTTGCAATCATTACCGCATCAACATCTTTACGAGCAATTACATCCCGAAAGTCATGATATACATCACAGCCTTTATAATCCGGTATATTTTTATTTTGGGCGTAGAAATCATTCACTATCTTTTGGGCTTCCTGCGCATGATTATCATCCACATCACAAACAGCAACCACTTGGACTTCAGGTAGACTTAAAAAAGCCTTCATATCATACTTACCCTGACCTCCAACGCCAATACAGGCAACGGTAATTCGTTCATTAGGCAAAGCAGAAGGTTCGGCTCCCCAAACATAGGAAGGAATAATTGCAGGTGCAACCGTTATTCCTGCTGTTCCCATAAGAACATTTTTTATAAATGTTCTTCTTGAGTAATGATTTGATTTATTCATAGGGCAAACTCCAGTTAGATGTTAAATAACCAATATCCTACTTTTATTATTCAACCAAAAATATATAGCAATTCTAATGCAAACAGAGGTATTAATTAAAGTGAGAAACGAACCAAAACAAATCATAAAAAGGAAGGGGGCAACTTGACAAAGAATTTCACATTTTAGGGACTATTTTAATTCTAAGAGGGACTGTGCCGTAGCGGTCTTTATTTGATACCATGCTCGGAACAAAGCGACCCGTGCGGAAGCAAGTCTTCCCTCTGCTTCAATCAAATCTTTTTGAGCCTGATTTAATCGAACCAATGAAGTTTGCCCTGCTTTGTATTCCTGTTCCACCAAATCCCTATTTTTCCTAACATATTGTGCATTTTCTCGTTGTAATTTTAGTTGTTCCTGTGCCGATTTTAGTTCTTGCAGAGTGCTTTGGACATCTGTTATAACATCAATTCTACCTGCATAATAATTTTGCTCTGCTTCACGAAGTTTTGCCCTTGCTTCTGCCCGCAATGCACGGTATTTACCACCCGAAAAGAGATTATACGAAACATCCACACTTACCGTTGTAGCAAAATCATCGGAACCAAATTCGCTATCTACCGTCCTCGTTGCTGAACGGGATAAGGATACATTCATTTGGGGATATAGTGTAGAACGACTTTGTCCAACCTGTGCTTCGGATTGCTGAATAATCAAGGTTAACATCTTTAAATCAGGTCTGTTTTGTAAAGCAACTGATAACAATTCATCAACATTCGGATTTTTCAAATCTTCATCGGTCTCATCTTTCAGAGGTGTTAATTTTACATAGTCTGGAAGGATACCTGCATTCAAACCCATTACACCAGCTAATGATATACGAGCAATTTCTCGATTCTGTCGAGCATTGATAATCTGTGCTTCTGCCGACCTCAATAGAACTTCAAAATTCAGGACATCACTTAAAGAACCGGCTCCTAATTCTTGTTTTACCTTTGCCTCATAAAGGAGTCTTTCATTAAAGGCTTTGTCCGCTTCGGCTATTCGAATATTTTCTTCTGCTAATTGCACAGCATAAAAACTATTTGCTACCGCTGATAACAACATGCGTACGGCTTCCTGCTGGGATTCTTGCGTTGCTTTTTCACCTAATTTTGCAAGTGCAACAGAATATTTACGAGCAAAACCATCAAATAAGGTGTATCGAATAATAAAATTTATCGCATAATTATTCTGTGATTCGGGAATACTATTACTTGCTTGATATGCAGAAATCCATGAATTTAAAACAGTTTCCCAGGGGATTGAGGATAAAATATCCGTGCTAGTCCCTCCCGTTCCTCTAAACATAGATTGAGAAATAGCATTGGAACTCTGTTGCCAAACAGCGTTCTGTGAACGCCGTATAGCCGTATCTGATAAGTCTGTGTGTGAAGCCGTATAATTGGCAATGATTTGGGGATAGTATTGGGCTAATGCCTGTTTAACTTTCTGCCTTGCTTGTTCTATTCGTTCGGACACTGCTTTTAGTGAAGGATTTTGCTCTAATGCTATTTTTTGTGCTGTTTGTAAGTCTAAATATTCAGGGAGTTGCTGACTGACTTGAGTTGTATCTTCAGATTTTAATGGGAAAGTATCTGCACCTGTATCTCGAGAATAGGCTACAAAACACATAAAAATACATATACCTGTAATACATACACTTAAATATTTTTTAATACCGAAACTTGCGAATGCCATATTTTTTCATTAACTCCTCTGTTTGTTGTAATTTTTCAGGAGAAACATTTTCAATACGATGACCCACTTTTCGTGCGGGGACTCCTGCCCATACCTCCAAAGGTCCTACCTTTGTATCCTCTGTAAGGACACTTCCTACACCAATAATAGCGCCATCTCCAATTTCTACACCCGGATGTATATAACAACGACTACCCACAAGGACATTATCTCCAATAATTATCGGCTTAGCGATATGTGGTGTTAAGGCAAAATGTTCTTTTGTTCCCCAAAAAACATGGTGAGTATCTCTTATAACTGTAAATTCAGCAATAGCCGTATTACTTCCAATTTGTATTAATGCAGTAGATTCTAAAATTGTATAGTAACTTAATACGGAGTGAGTACCCATTATTATTTTTCCATCTCTATGGGTACGAAGTATCACATAATCTCGAAAACGACAATAATCCCCACATTCTACATGTCCCTCTATAGTAAAGTGTTTCCCCTGAATACGACATCTCTTCCCTTTTTTGGCAAATTTTAAGCCATGATAGAAACTTCGCCAGCGAACTAAAAAAGGTTCAAACATGTTTTATTATTCCTTCATCCATTCTTATAGTGAACTATTTTCTAATTGCCGTTTTTGTTCTAACATTGAAAATACGGGTTCCACTTCTTCAGGTTTGGGAATTTTTCGAGTTTTAATTATATAAAATAATCTTCGAATATCATTTAGTACACCAATAATAGTAGGTATAAATAAAAGCGTTACTGTAGTGGAAAATACTAAACCAATTGCTAAAGAAACGGCCATCGGCTTTATGAATTGTGCCTGCATATCACGCGTAAAGAGCAATCCAACAAGTCCTCCGAATGTAGTACTTGAAGTTAAGAAAATAGCCCGAAATCTTCTCTTCCCAGCTTGAAGGATTGATGAAATAAAACTATTTCCTTCGCTAAGGTTTGCATTAAAACAATCTACAAAAACAATGGCATCGTTAACAACCACCCCGGAAAGAGCAACAATCCCGAATAAGCTCATGAGTGTTACAATTTGTCCGAATAATAAGTGTCCAATTAGTGCTCCCACAATTCCAAATGGAATTGTAAGCATAATCAGTATTGGCTGAGTATAGGAATGGAATATGGATGAAATAATCAGAAAAATCAGCAATAAAGCAATCGGAAACCCTACTTTTAATGAAGCCAGAGCATCTCTACTGCTTTGTTGGGGTCCTTCAAATGACCATATTAATCCCGGATATTTCTTTTGAAGAGATGGGAGAAAAGTATTTGTTAAATCATTAATAATTTCTGTTGAATTAGTCTTTGTTGAGTCTATATCTGCTGTAACAACCACTCTTCGCATCCCATCAACGCGTGTTATTGAAGAAAATCCAGGAGTAAAATCTACATCGGCAACAGCAAATAGAGGAACTTCATATCCTTGATTGGTCCTTATACGGACTTGATTTAATATAGAAAGGTAACTACGGTCTTCACGAGGATAGCGAACCCGTATGCGGATATCATCCCTACCCCTTTGTATTCGGACAGCCTCTTCCCCAAAGAAACCACCGGCTAATTGTCTGCCTAAGGAATCCAGGGTTATTCCCAATGTTTGTGCTTCAGGTTTCAAATAAAATCTCGCTTCAATTTTTGCAGGACGGTAATCATCTTCAATCTGATATACCCCTTCATAAGTCTTAAGTTTTTCTTTTATCTCTTGACTGGCATGAATTATATCTTGAAGATTTTCACTTCTTAACCATAATTCTATCCCCGTTCCCCGTGGACCTCCACCACTTACATCATATTTCTGTTTTAATGTCCCCGGAATTATCCCCGTCTCTTTCGCCCACATAGAACTTATTTTCTTCGCATGAATCCCCCTTCGTTCTGTAGGTAATAACTCTACTCGAATTTCACCCACATTACTTCCACCCTGAGCAGAAAAGCCACTGCTACTCTGCCCTACGACACTATAGATATTCTGAATTAATGGTTCACCGCTTATTGTAGTTGTCTTTTCTGCTAACCTTTTAAGAGCCTCCTCCATCCTCTTTACCGCATCTTTGGTAACATGAAAAGGTGTCCCCGCTGGGAACTCAACTTGTGCCATTAAAGAATCTCCATCAGCGTCAGAAAAGACTTCAAATTTAATAATCTGTCCTCGGACAAGTCCCAGTACCGTTAATAATATGGCTATAAAAGCAGTTAATGAAATATAACGATGTTTTAACATAGTATTTAAAATCGGGAGATATATTTTATCAATAAAAGCATCAAGAGAATCGCTAAAGAACCATCTTAGTTTTCTCAAAGGATGTTTCCGATTATCGGAATTTGAAATAGTATGAGATAAATCAGGGAGGTCATTGAGATGAGCAGGAAGTAAGAAAAGAGCTTCAGATAATGATATACTTAATGCCGAAATAACAACTATTGGTAAAATGCGGATAAACTTGCCCATAATTCCACTCACAAACATCAATGGTAAAAATGCCGCTATTGTTGTGGTTACAGCCCCTATGACAGGCAATCCCACTTCTTCCACACCTGTTAACGCTGCCTTCATAGGTGGTAGTCCTCGCTGACGATGGTAATATATCGCTTCACCAATTACTATCCCATCATCAACCAACATACCTAACACCATGATTAACCCAAATAATGACATCATGTTTATGGTACTTCCAAGATAATACATAATGCTAATAGCCCCTGCAAAGGAAATAGGAATGCCTAAAGTAACAAAAAAGGATAAACGAGCATTCATTAATAACAGCAACATTAAAATTACAATAATTAACCCTTGAATTCCATTTTCTTCAAGTAACTTCAATCGGGCTCGAATTAACCGGGCTCCATCGTTCCATAAAGAAATTTTTACGCCGGGAGGCAACTGTTTTTGTTTCGCCTCTACATATTTATGAACTGCATCGGATATGGCTATATCATCTTCTTCTTGTGTTTTGAAACACGAAATTAAAACGGACTTCTCCCCATTAAAATCTGCCTCTAAGGGGTCTTCGTTAAAATCATCTCGTATTTCCGCTACCTGGTCCAGTGTAATAACTTCACCCGTAGGTTTGGCAAGCACAACTATCTTAGCCAGTTCATCCGCATAATATTTTCTTCCTATTGTTCGAACTCGTATTTCCGCTCCTTTCGAACGAATAAGTCCCCCGGAAATATTTAAGTTTCCAGAACGAATTGCTGATGCTACCTGTGAAAATGTTAGTCCTAATTTTTGAAGTTTTTCTTCCGAAATCTCAATTCCTATTTCGTACTGTTTCGCTCCAAAAATAAAAACTTGTGAAAGTTCCGGTAGGGCTTGTAATTCATCTTTTATTTGTTCCGCCCACTCTTTTAAGATTTTATCCGGCAAATTCCCTGATAAGGCAACTTGAATAACCTCACGGCGGATAGTTACTTCATTAGTTATAGGTTTCTCGGCATCTTTTGGAAATGTAGAAATAGAATCAATAGCATTGCGAACCTTATCATAAACCTTGCTTAAATCATAACTATCCATCACCTCAATATTTGCCATTCCCATATTTTCTGAAGCAACCGTTGTATATCGTTTGATTCCTTCCACAGTGTCTAAAGATTCTTCAATCTTTCGACAAATTCCTTCTTCGACTTCTTCGGGGTCTGCACCAGGATAAAGCACCTGCACGGTTATCATATCCAACGAGAACTCCGGGAATAACTCTCTTCGGATTAATAACAAAGAAATTAGTCCCGCAATAAGAATAACAGCAGTTAGTATATTTGCAAAAACACGGTTTCCGACAAAATACCCTAAAAACTGATTCATGAAACGGCTTCCTTATCTCCCAATTTTTGAACTTCCAGTAATGAATTTTCTATCGGATTAATTAAACGGGTTGTAATAACTACAGTCCCTGCTTTAAGACCACTCACTATCACTTCATCGCCTTGAATATATAACCTCTCTACTTGAACTGATTTCAATCGGTTATTTTCTGCCGTATAAACTATCCCTTCAAAACTTACAGCCGTATCCGGCAACCGATATACTCCCGACAATACTTTTCCCGGAATTTTTACCTGACAAAACATACCCTGAACCAATGGGATTTTATCATCCGTTATTGAAAAAATATTTTCCTTCTCAATACGAATAACTGTATAAACTGTCCTCGTTTTCTCATCATACCTTTCGATACGGTTTAATAATCCTTTCCATTTATGATTTTCCTTGTCTTCTGTCCACAAAATCTCGCATTCTTTAGGCTCTAATGGTGGAAACCATGCAGAATCAATATTTATATTATCTTTCTGAAACGGAAGCCATTGGGTCGCTTGTTTTGCATCTAAGGGAACGGATATTTCCAGAATGGAATCATCTGAAAGAGTCATTACAACAGCACCAGGGTTCACATACTGCCCTGCCTCAAGATTAACTGTTTTAATCCGTGCATTAAAGGGAACTTTCACCTGGGTCCGTGATAAATTAATCTCAGCCTGAGATAATTGGGCTTCTGCGCTTTTTACTGCTTCCTCGGATTCTCTAACTTTTAAAGGATATAACTCAACGGATTGAACCAATAGGTTATAAGCATCCAATGCCTGATTATAAGCCCTCTCTGTTTGTTCAACATTGGATTGTGTCCCTACTTTTTCTCTTTCAAATAACTGCTTTACACGCTGAAACTCTGAATAAGCCAGGTCTTTTGTGCGTTCTAATGTTTTTAGTCGTTCCTTATCAGAGGCAAACTGTTCCTGTATTCTTTTCAATGTTTGTCTCGATTGCTCTAAACCTGCTTGTGCAGACTTTAATCGCACCTGATAGTCACTGGGGTCTATTTCAAATAAAACTTCTCCCGCCGGAATAACTTCACCGGCTTCAAGTCTTGGATGTATGCGAATAACGCGTCCTGATACTTCCGGGGATATAGGAACAGTCGCTAAGGTCCGAACTTCTCCAAAACCGTTCAATATAATCGGGACATCTTCGGGCTGAGCCTGAATTACATTAACAGGAATGGGAATTTCTTCCTGTTCCGCTTGTGCAGGCGGCTTGCGAAGGGAGGAAAAGAAAACGAATGAAATAATCCCTAATAACAAAATTAAAATAGCGATAAAAAATGAGAATAACTTTGCTATTGTTAAATATCTTTTTACTTCATCATTACTCATAAAATTTCCTCTCTTTATTTATTGGTATTCTGAACGGTTATTAAATATTCTCTTATCTTTTTATAAACATCAACCCATTGAGATGCCGTTTCATCGCCTAAACCCTTTAACAATTCACTTATCCCCGTTAAAATCTGATTTTCATGCCATTTTAGAGTTTCACTGGCTTCCGGTGTTAAGCGTATCTGTATCTCACGACGGTCCTCCGACGACTGTTCGCGAACTACTAAACCTAATTCTACCAATCGGTCTAACATCAAACTTGCTGCAGAAGGTGATACATATAAATATTCTGCTAACTCTTTTAATTTTAATGGCTCACAGTCCTTTATTGTAATCAACATCTGGAACTGCGGCATTGTCAGGTCATGCCCTAACTTTATTTTTTCTTTATCGGCAGAACAACAATGGAACCTGTTATGCATCCACCGTTGTATCATCTGAATTGTTTTGAATATTTCGTAGACTAACTCATCATAGCGTTCCATTATTTATCTCCAAAATCTGCGAAAATCCTATTTTTGAATTTTTTCTTTAATTACTTCCGTCATCTGTTGAACCAACTCATCGGTAACAATTGTTTTCCCTTTTTCTACGCCTAAATCTGTTATTACAATATGTTCAAAGGGTATTTCTCTCTTCTCAAATATTTTCTTCCCACAGGCAACAGAGCAACCATCTATTACCACATTCTTGTTTGCTGCTAATGCAGACTGTATAAAACCAGATGCATCAGATGCAACGCCTGAAAGACACGAACCACGACAAACTTTTTCTCTTACTAAATTTCTCATAACTCGGTCTGCTATCAGCCCCGTATTTGCGACACCAGAACAAGAGTAAATAAGAGTAACACCTTCTTCATTAGAACAATTACATTGCATAAACTCAATCCTTATAGTAATAGTTTTTTAATTATTTTACCATAAAATAATTTAATAATCAAATTATTTTTTTTATTTATTATTTAATTATTAAAATATTTTATATTCTTATTAATAAAACACCAAAAATAAAAGGAAAGTTCCCTTCATGTGGTTTTTATCGTTATAATATAAACTAAAGTAAATAACTATCTTTGATTAAAATGACTGCATTAGTAAAATGTGAACTTTGTCCGCGTTATTGTATTCTTGACAATGGTCAAAAAGGCGAATGCCGTATCCGCGTCAATATAGAGGGGAAACTTTATACTCTTACATATGGTCATCCCTGTTCTATCCATATTGACCCTGTAGAAAAAAAACCTCTTTATCATTTTTTACCGGGAACACCTATTTTATCGCTTGCCACTGTAGGTTGTAACCTTCATTGTAAAAATTGCCAGAATTGGGAAATATCTCAGACAGAACCTTATCAATTGGAAACAGAATTTATAGAACCTGAAAAAATTTCTACATTGGCTATCCAGTATCAATGTCCTTCCATCGCTTATACTTATACAGAGCCATTGGCTTACTATGAATATACCTACGAGTGCTGTAAAATATCCGCTGAAAAAGGCTTAAAGAATGTTCTTGTAACCGCAGGATATATTAACGAAGAACCTTATAAAAGATTATTACCTCTTGTCCATTCTGCAAATATAGATTTAAAAGGCTTTTCAGAGGAATTTTACAGGACGGTATGCGATGGAACTTTAAAGCCTGTATTAAAAACTTTGGAACTAACTAAAAATGCGGGCGTTGAATTAGAAGTTACAAATTTAGTTATTCCTACAATGAACGATAAAGATGAAGATTTTCAAAAACTATGCGAATGGGTAGTAAGTAATTTAGGAAAAGACACCCCATTACATTTCTCCCAATTCTATCCTCGTTACAAAATGACACATTTACCCCCAACACCTTTAGAAACCCTTCTGAAAGCGCGTCAAATTGCCTTAAATGTAGGTTTGCAATTTGTGTATATTGGGAATATTATTCATAGAGAAAGTTCTAATACCTATTGCCCATCATGTAAAAGTTTACTTGTTGAACGATATGGCTTCAATGTTCTTCAAAATAATATTTCACAGGGGAAATGTCCCAAATGTAACACGGAGATATACGGAATATGGCAATAAATAGACGAAGATTTTTATCATATTTTTTAACTGCTGTAATCACGAAATATGGTGTAAAAAAGCCTTCTTTAATTCGACAGACTTATGCTATACCACTACCTAATAAGAAAGTTCTTATTCATTTTACTACCAAAAATAAAAATAATATTTTTTCACCCAAACCTTCATCATGGATAGGTTGAAATTTAATATAATAATAAAAGGTCAATAAGGGGATATTCGATGAGAAATTATTCCTATATAATTTTATTCCTTCTATTCATTGTTGTTATTCCATTTGCATGCGGAGAAAATTCCACTTCGAATAAGGAGAAAGAAGTTGGTTCTCCAAAAGTTTATAAATCACTAATAGCCGGCCAATGGTATGACGCATCTCCTCAAAAACTTACGCAGCAGATTTCGGAAATGTTTAATAAGGCAGATATAGAACCTATAGAAAATGTAATAGGACTTATATTACCTCATGCAGGTTATATGTATTCTGGACTAACTGCATGCAAAGGGATTAAGGCAACAGATAAATCTTTATATTCCAGAATAATTATCTTGGGAACCAGTCATAGAGCACCCTTGGAGAATATTATAAGTATTCCCTCCGTAGATTTTTATGAAACACCCTTAGGACAAATACCTATTGATGTAGAAATTATTCAGGATTTAAAAAAATTTCCGTATTTTAAAGAAGTCCCTTTGGCTCAACAGGGAGAACATAGTATTGAAATTGAGTTGCCATTACTTCAATACGTTAAAAAAGACTTTAAATTAATTCCTCTAATTTGCGGAAAATTAGATTTAGAAACTACACAAAAAATAGCACAGATATTACAAAACTACATTGATGAAAAAACATTAGTCATTGCCAGTAGCGATTTCACTCATTATGGACCGAATTATAATTACATACCTTTTAGTGAGGACATTCCTAAAAATCTTAAAAAACTGGATATGGGAGCATATCAATATATAGAAAAACGGGATGTAAAGAAGTTTTATGAATATATTGAAAAAACAGGGATTACAATTTGTGGTCCGTATGGAATTGGAGTTTTAATGTATCTATTACCCGAAAATACTCAAGTAAATCTTGTAGAATATAAACAATCCGGTGAAATTGTAAACGATTATCAGAATTCCGTAAGTTATTTCGGGATTGCTTTCACTGGGACATGGGAAAAGAAGGAAAGAACACCTATGAATACTTCAACAACATTAACACCTGAAGAAAAAAAAGACTTATTAAAATTAGCACGCTGGACACTTGAATATGTGTTAGAACACAACAAATTGCCATCTGATAACGAAATACCCATCAAAGTAACAGAAATAATGAAAACACCACGAGCCGCCTTTGTTACTTTGAAAATAAACGAGGACCTTCGAGGTTGTATCGGCGAAATTTTTGCAACAAAACCTATGTATAAATCTGTTCTTCAAAACGCATATAATGCAGGTTTTAAAGATCCTCGATTTTACCCTATTTCAAAAGAGGAGTTACCTAAAATTAAAATTGATATATCCCTTCTTACCCATCCCCGAAAAATAAATCATTATAACGAGATTGAATTAGGCAAACACGGAATTATTCTTAAAAAAGGTTATTATCAGGCTTTATTCTTACCGCAGGTAGCCCCTGAACAAAATTGGAATTTGCAGCAGACATTAGAACATCTGTCCATGAAAGCAGGATTACCACCTGATGGATATAAAGAAGGTGCTGAATTTGAAGTTTTTGAAGCAGAAGTATTCCACGAAGAGTAATTGTGAAAAAATATCTATTACCCATTTCATTAGGTTTGTTTTCAATTACTGCACAAGCATTGCTTGTGCGTGATTTCTTACATTGTATCGAAGAAAACGAACTTACATTAGGTATTCTTTACTTCTTTTGGTTTTTATGGATTATTCCCGGCTCTCTTGTTGGAAAACTTTTTTACAAATATTCCTACCTTTTTCCGATTACCTCTCTTCTCTATATTCCATCATGGTTATGGGGTCATTTTCTGGTTCGTAATTCACGATATATCTCGGATATCCCAACATATGAACTCTTTAACATCCACGACCTCTTTTTATATTCTGCAATAGCACCCGCAGGGATAAGTTTCTTTACAGGATTTTTATTTACCCATTGTGTCTTATGGTGGGAGAACAATTTTATCCATAAAACAAGTAATTCCCAACCTTCGACAATAGTTCGTCATGTATATGCTTATGAGGCTTTAGGTGCAGTATTGGGTGGAGTTATTACCTCTATTAGTATTTTTTTGGGACTTTCTCATTGGATACCCTTTTGTATTTCCGTATGGTTTCTAATTACTTCCTCTCTATTATCATTAGATTATCCATTCTTGGAAAAAGTATTACCTATTGCTCTTCTTCCATTACTCCTACTATCAACATTCCTTCTGGAATCGTGGGAAAACAAATCCCTGTGGAATCATATTACAAAAAATGAAAATTTTAAAGGGAAAATAATTACTCAAAAAGGGGAATATTTATACGGGTATGATAATAGCCAATTTATCCTTCTACGAAACCTCAAGCCCGTATTAAGTTTTCCAAATCAGGAATACGGTTTGCATTTACTATCTACTTTCCTTGCCCAGAAAAATGATGCAAAAAACATTCTACTTATAGGAGAACCTTTTCTTTATACATTACCCTATTTAATAAATATCAACAGTATAGAAAAAATTTTATGGATACCTTTTGACTTTGAACTATCCACAAAAATTATTCCATTATTATCTGAAAATTCTCTTTTTAATAATAAAAAACTCGTATTTCCACAAGCCGAACCCCATTCTTTTTTGAAAAATACGGACGATAGATTTGACATTATCCTTGTCTATACAAGTGACCCACAAACTATTTCTTCTAATCAATATTTAACGGATAGTTTTTTTACTTTGCTCAAAACTCATCTTGCAGATAAAGGTATAGGAGGTATTCGAATTTCGGGGGGAGAAAATTTTTTAGGTGGTGAAATAGCCACACTTGGCGCATCCATATACTTTACTTTTCAGCAGGTATTTAAAGTTAATGCATTGAAACCCGGTAATGAAACATGGTTATTCGGCTCTTTAACTCACCCTATAAGCGAGCATATACCAACCCTTGAACAACGATTGTCCGTCATATCTCAACAAATTTCAGAAATCAAACCCAATATTGTAAGAGACTTATATCCCGCAGATAGAATTATTTTTCAAAAAAATCGTTATGAAGAAGTAAAGAAATTTATCCATGAAGACTACTTAATTGCCACAGAGAACAAATATCTCGGCTTTTTATATAGTAATCTTTTATATCTCTGGAAACAGGGTTATTCGGGATTATTAGATAAAATTATTACCATTAAACAAATTACCCTTTTTCTTATAATCTCATCTCCCTTATGTTTCATATTAGCCCGCGGAATATATAAACGAAAATCTATTCAGAAAGGAAAAGAAAAATATCTTTCTACTACATTAGAGACATACTTTGCTATTTTTGTTATTGGCACCATTGGCATGGGGATTACTATCCTACTACTTATACAATTTCAATACCGTTATGGGACTCTTTCAACTTATATCGGGCTATTATCATCTATGTTTATGCTGGGACTTTCAATAAGTCCTATTATTTTTAATTTTCTGTATGCAGACAAAAATAATAAACGACCTTTCTTTGTTCTCCTCTTTCTTGTTTCTATTTGTATTTGCTATACCCTTGTAATACTGTTTGTTTTACCTCCCTATTTTTATACTTACCTCGCTATATTCTTTTTATGGGGGCTTACTTTATCTTTTCTTCTCTCCCTGTTCCTGAATAACTTAGATAAAGAAGCAGAAACCGCTCAAATTGCTGTAAATTTAGAGGTATGGGACCACCTCGGAGCAGGAATAGGGGCTTTTATATTCCCTATTATTCTACTTCCGATTTTAGGATTACAATATGCCATCGGATATATTCTTTTTTCTCTACTCCTAATTCTTCTATGTATTCCCCTTCTTCAAAAAATCCCCACATCCCAGTCTCCGTCATGGGGAAGAATTTATGGATATACGCTATTCCCTATTCTTGTATTATGCTTTATCTCTACAGAGATATATTACCGTTCTACAGTTCCTTTACCCGAAGATACATTTACAAAAATCGCACAGGAATTATCTGATGGGGGAAAACTCCAACCGGAAACAACAACTCTTCCTGATAACAGGGAAATTCGTTACTATTCCGTTATAAAAAAGGATGAAAACCAGAATGAAATTATTTCCTACATCTTTTCCACTGCCTCTCTTTTCAAGGTAATTGGATATGGTGGAGAAATAGACATTGCAGTTAAAGTATCACAGGAAGGAATCATTGAAAATATTAAGGTCATTCAATCCAATGAAACTCCTGATTATCTATCTCTTGTTGAAAATTACTTCTTTTCATATAAAGGGAAAAATATATTCCGACCCGAAACTATATCGGTAATAGATGCCGTTAGCGGAGCCACAACAACCTCTGATGCTGTAAAAAGAGCTGTTCAGTTTGCGGGAAAGGAATTTGCTCAGATTATCCAGAACAATAACATAAATCGCTCGGAAACATTATTTACCTATGGGACCTCTACCCCAACAACATATTCCGTATATATCTTTCTATTATTTATTCTTCTGGCAATAATCTTTCGATTTTTCTATAAAGACTTGCTTCGAACATTATGGTTAATTTCTGTAGTAGTCATTTTAGGCTTCTGGTTAAATATTCAATACGGACTTTACTCTATCGTTCAATTATTATCTGCTGACAAGTTACAATTTCATTTTACTATCTCAACCCTTTTAACCATCGGCATCCCAGTTCTTGTTCTTATTAATGGAAATATTTACTGCGGATATTTATGTCCATTCGGGGCACTGTCGGAACTAATAAGTAAATTTAATTGGATAAATAAAAGAATAACTCCTACGAAAAAAACATGGTATACAGCCCGACAATTTAAATTTATTCTTGCCTTTTTATTTTTCTTAATATACTTTTTTATACGAAAAAATAAACTCATTAGCATTGACCCTTTACTTTCCTTTTTCACCCTGGATATGTCAAACTATATAACAATATTTGGAATTTGTGTTTTGCTGGCAAGTCTTTTTTATAACCGTTTCTGGTGCAGGGTGCTTTGTCCCACAGGTGCTTTTTTAAGTTTAATCCAATCCTTTCGGATATTTTCATTCTTCTGGCAAAGAACTTTCCCTGCACATTGCGACCTTGGAATATCAAGAACTGAAGAAATAGACTGTATTCAATGTAATCGGTGCTACAAACATGAAAAGAAATGATTTTATTTTTTTAACTGTTTCATTACTCTACACCACTACTTTTATTGTTATCCTTCTTTACCATGTCTTACCTGAAAAATCATCAGCAGAATTATCTTCTATACAGACAGAAGGAACTTCAATTAAACCTACAGGAACCGCAACCGATATTGAAAAAATTAAAAGCATGATAAAAACTAACAAACTTTCAGATAAGGAAGCCCTGTTTTATAAAAAGTTGACAGAGGAAGAAAATAATAAAAATGCAAACCCTAAAGAACATCAACAAATTCGCAAGCGATGGAGACGAGGTAGGCAAGGAGAAAATTAAAATTTATATTTAAATATAAATCCTTTTTAAAGATTTGTTAATATAAACCCAGTTTTCAAATACAGACATAGGAGTTGCCTTAATGAAGCAAAAACAAACAAATATCCTTTCTGATATACAAACATTAGACTTATTAGAAAAATATAAAATACCTGCTGCTGATTTTCGCATCTGCCATAATTTAAATGAAGTTATTTCAGCCTCGAAAGAATTAGGATTTCCAATAACAATTAAAGGGATGGTAGAAGGGATTGCCCATAAAAGCGATTTGGGATTGGTAAAAACAGGTTTAAAATCGGAAGAAGATTTATTAACAGCAACAAAAGAAATACAGAACAACTCCCAAAATCATTGTTTATCAGGCTTTTTATTACAAAAACATATTTTTGGGAAACGAGAACTTATTGTTGGAGGAATGAAACATAATGAATATGGTTTATGTGTTTACATTGGGATAGGAGGTATTTTTGTAGAAGCGGTAGAGGATGTGGCTTTCCGTGCTGCCCCTATCAGTGAAATTGATTTACAAGAAATGATTTCAGAATTGCATTTCAAAAAAATCTTTCAATCTTTCCGCGGAGACCCTCCCATTGATACACAAAAACTTTTTGCCATAATAAAATCTATTGAAAATCTATTAGGTAATGAAACAGAAATTAGTCAATTGGAATTAAATCCCATTTTAATACATCATGATGCACCTATTGCCGTAGATGCACTTACGGTTAAAGGAAATACCCCTGTAAAGGATATTCAGCCGAGAATTACCTCACTTGATTTTAATAAATTATTAAAACTATTTGAACCAGAAAGTATAGCCATTGTTGGTATAACAGATACCCCAATCAAATGGGGTTTTCGTGTTCTATTTAATACTCTGGAAGGCGGATATACAGGAAAAATATATGGTGTCAATCCGAAACGGAGTGAGGTCTTAAATATTCCTTGCTATCCTTCAATTTCTGCCTTGCCTGAAGTAGTTGATTTAGCAGTTATTATTGTTCCGCCTCCAGCTGTTCAGCCTTCGGTTCAGGAATGTATTCAAAAAGGTATCCAAGTTGTATTGGTCATAACAGCAGGTTTCGGGGAATTAAATGATGAATTGGCTCAAACCGCTCAAGATAAATTAAAACAAATTGCCCTTGAAAATGACCTGTATCTTATCGGTCCCAATTGTGCCGGCGTCGTTAGTCCAGACCCTAAAAAACTGTATTGTTCTATGATAGGAAGATATCCACAACCCGGAGGATTAGGCATCTTATCTCAGAGTGGGAATATCGGTAATACAGCAATGAGTTGGGCTATGGAGCATCATTTAGGACTGTCAAGGTTTATTAGTACAGGGAATGAAGCCGTCATTAAGAACTATCACTACCTAAACTTTTTAGGTTCTGACCCCAAAACGAAAGTAATTTTTTCTTATATTGAAAGTGCAAAAGATATTCATCTTTTCTTCAACGAATTAAAACATGTAACGCAGAAAAAACCAGTAATAATATTGAAAGGTGGTAAAACACAAGCAGGTTCTCGTGCTGCATCCTCTCATACCGGAGCATTAGCCACGGATTACCGATTATTTCGTGGAATTTGTGTCCAACAAGGAGCCCTACTAACTGAAGATGTTTATGAAGCCGTAGAGACAGCCCACCTTCTTTCTAATGTTCCACTACCCCGAGGAAGGAATGTAGGTATTTTATCGCAGGGAGGTGGTTGGGGTGTGATTTCTGCAGATGTATGCACAAAAGCAGGATTAAATGTTATACCTCTATCTGAAAACACATTAAAAAGATTAGATGCCATTATGCCTAAATGGTGGAACCGAACAAATCCTGTAGATATGGTAGCAGGGACAGATATGGACTTATTCAAAAATTCTATGGAAATACTAATTCAGGACGAGGAAATTGATATTCTGGTTATTTTAGGTATTGGCTACATTGGCAGTGCCTATATCCGTTTACAAAATTCAGAACGGGCAAAAAATTTGGGACTTAACAAGCTATCTGAAATCGGAACTCAATTTGAGATAAAAGATGCAGAAGAAATTGCAAAACTCATGCAAACCTATCAAAAACCTATTATTGTAGCTTCCGACACAACTATTCTATCTCACGGTCAAAATATAAACCCCGTGCTAAAAAGATTAGAAGAAATGAACATTTATGTTTTCCAAAATCCAACCAACATGGCCAAAGCTATTGCCCACCTCTGCCGATATAGCGAATACATCAGAAATACACCACGAACTTTTTAATTCATTTATCAATATACTTACAGCAAAACTTATCGTATCTCTTTTGATAATAAAATCTTGTTTTCAATAGTAGTTTAAATATACCCGTATTTCTCTAATAAACATAATCTTTCCACTCACATAATCCAATTAAAATATTATCTGCACCCGATACAGAACTATCCCCATGGAAAGATTATCCTTTTTAGAATAACATTACAACCGAATATTTAAAATTTATTTTTTGGGAATTCGAGGTTTGATAATGTGTTCTATCCAATTAATAAATTCACATTCACGAATTTTATCATCAATTAAATCGTCATCAATTTTATATTGCCAACGAATATACTTCAGGGAGGGATTTTCATGTACCATTTCGAGACGCGTTACATATATCATCATATCTTCATGGTCTCGAAACATCCCTTGCTGGATAAGTTTTGGCTCACGAGCAATAATCAACCGTGCGACTTCATGAAGATTGTATTCAGGGTGGTATTGTGTTGCCCAAAAAACTCCTTTTTTATAATGTACTTCACATGCCTGAACAGTACTCCAATCGTTCCCTGCCAATAAGATTGCGCCATCGGCTAATTTTGTTACCTGGTCATCATGACTGACAAAATGAGAATATACTTCAGGCTTCCCCTGAAACATGGGATGTTTTTTCCCTTCTTCCGTCAGTCGGATTTTTGTAGCAATTCCCATTTCGCGTCCTTTGGGGTGAGGTTCAACCTTTCCACCTGCAGAATAGTTGGCTAATTGAATTCCCCAGCAACTTCCAATTTGTGGAATTCCTGCTTCATAACAACGCTGACACAAGCGTATATGGGCTTGAACTCTTGGGTCATCTTCATGATAAATTGTCAGATTACATCCGGGCCAGATAACCCCAGTGTATTGACTTAATTGTTCATCGGTCGGAGGGACAGCACCTTCATCACTGCTATACCAAATATCATATTCTGCCTCTGGCAAGTATTTTATAAGTAAATCAGCATAAAGCACTCCGGCAAGTTTCATGCCTACCTGTTCAAATTGTTCACGGCTTTTCACAGAATAGCCATCTACTATAAGAAATCGTGGGGCTTTACTCATACGAACTACTCCTTATACTACAATTTTTATTTTTATATTCATTAGAAACATCACTTAATTTTCTATATCTAATTCTTGAATAATGTCAGGCAAGTCCTCATATTTTTTACAAATAGCATCCGGACAGGCACCATCTAAAGGTCTTTCTTTCACTGCTGTCAAAAGCACACCTCTTGCTCCTACGGCTTGCGGTCCTAAAATATCATTATGCGGACGGTCTCCAACATGGACAATATTTTGTAGTTCAATATCAAAATGTCGGGCTACTGCTTCAAAAACTGCTGGATGGGGCTTTGATACACCTATTTCATCAGAAAAAACAAAGTAGTCAAAAAAGGGATACATACCCGCTTCTTTTAATAGGATTCGCAAATTTCTGCCAGGTGTAAAAATAGCATCTGATATGATAGCCAACTTGTATTGTTCCCTCAATTTTCTTAATGCATCTACGGCACCTGGTACAGGGTCGGGCATATATTGAACTTCCATATCTTCGTAAGATACAACTATCTCATCAAAAATATTCTTCGGGAGGGAACGACCTAATCCTTCTAATAAAACCGAAACCCGTTCGGCTACCGTCCAGGTTACAAGTTGGTCATGCCATACTTTACGAAAGGCAGCATCCACCACATCGAAAGCAGTATCAACAAGAATACGGTCAATCGGTGCAATTTTTGATAACGCATTATAGAGTATTTCTCGCCGTGAAACTTTTTTAGTTTGTAAACCCGCCTTTGCTCTTTTGGGTTCATCACTATCATCAATAAAAAGGCAATCCCATAAATCAAAGGTAACTACCTTAACCTTTGCCACAATTTATTCTCCAGTTTGTAATATTTTTTTGTTATTTAAATACAATTTTAATGTTTATAGTTATAGAGGGGAAAGATGTGTAATTATAACAATTATGAACCCCATTTGAAAACAGTTATAACAGGGAAATGGTCTGAGGGATATTTGCCATTCTTGTTATAGACAATTGTCTCGCATCTTAATGGATGGTAGGGTCCTTTATACAAAATCCAATCAATACGATAATCGGAATTTGAATCCGGGTCTTTAAATCCACACCATGTAGTCAAAGGACCTATTTTTTCATCTGCTTTCAACCAAGAATCGTTAAAACCATTACTCATAAAAATCTTCCATGGTTCTGATTTTTCACCTACTGCATTAAAATCGCCTGTAATTATAACAGGTAAATTTTCACCTTCCTTTTTTACTCTCTCACAGATAATCTCTGCCCCTTTTTGCCGAGCAATCTCACCTTTATGGTCAAGGTGCGTATTGATATAAAGAATTTCTTTGCCTGAAGGTTTATGCTTCAATTTTAACCATGTAACAATCCGTGTGCAAACAGTATCCCATGATTTCGAACCGGGTTCTTCAGGAGTTTCTGAAATCCAGAAATATTTTGTATCTAAAACTTCCCATAAATCTTTCTTATAAAATACTGCTGTTTGTTCACTGGAACCGTCTTTTTCTCTACCTTTTCCCACATATAAATAAGATGGAATTTGTTCTGCAATATATTTCGCCTGAAAATCAAGACACTCTTGAGTTCCTAATAAATCAGGGTCATAATTTCTAATTACCTCGACAAGAATATCTTTTCTTTTGTCCCAGTGGTTAGGACCATCCATTGCAGTGCCATAACGAAGATTAAAAGTCATTACTTTAATTGTTTCTTCTGCAAAACCTTGTTCAGCAAAAAAACAGATATTTGAAATCACGAGGAAACTAAAAGTTAAAAGGACTAAAAATAAAGTCTTTTTCATATCATTTTCCTTTTATATAATGTTTTTTTCTTAGACTTCAATATTACGAAATGACTTTTTAAATTATCAAATTTAGAAAAAAACAATCATTCATAGGAACAATAAAAAAGCACAGGTCACATCAAAATGTGACCTGCGCTTGAAAGAGTAGTAACTATTGTCCTACTTTACTTTTTGCATCCTGCTTTCTTTGCAGGAGCCTTCTTTGCGGCGGCTTTCTTCGCAGGAGCCTTCTTTGCAGCGGCCTTCTTTGCTGTAGCCATTTCCATTCTCCTTTTTATTAGTTTACATAAATTGTAAGTTGCCCAGGGTATACACAACTTTTATATTGTGTATACCGATAATATTTATACTACATATAGATACCCTTTGTCAACATAATTTATACTATTCATTAAATACTTTTATTTTTATATAAAATTATTATTTTATCTATGTTCATTTTTTTCATTAATTCAATTCAAAAACAGTTTTATTTATATTTTCTTGAATATCAATAACTTATGAAATCAAATTTTCTATCACATATAAATTTTATTTTTTGAAAAAGATATAAAATAAGTTATAAGAAAAACTTATAGAGATTATAAGAAATATTTATATAATTTTTTAGAGGAATAAAATAAAAAACCAATCAAAAATAGTAAAAAACTGATGATAATTAATTATAGTCTGAAAAATTAAACGATAGGCATACTTCGTAATTGGCGTTTTAAGATTTTTCCGGTAGGACCTTTCGGTAATTGAGGCAGAACGACAACATCTTTAGGCCATTTAAACTTCGCTATTTTCTCTTGTAAAAATTGCATAATTTCTTCGGGATGAATTTCTTCTCCTTCCTTTGGAGAGACATAAACACGGACTTCTTCTCCCCGTAATTTGTCAGGAATACCAACTACAGCCGCTTCTAAAACTTTAGGATGTGTATATAAAATTTCTTCAATCTCCCGTGGATATATATTCATTCCTCCCCGAATAATCAATTCTTTCTTGCGGTCAACAATATAGAAATATCCATCCTTATCCGTTCGTCCCATATCTCCTGTGTGGAACCAATCATTTAACATAACTTCTGCTGTTGCTTCCGGGCGTTTATAGTATCCTTTCATTACATTGTGACCCCGAATTACAATCTCACCTATTTCATCCGGTCCCGCAAATGTCCCATCATCTCTCATAATCCGCATGTCCACACCCCAAATAGGTTTACCTATCGAACCAACACGAACTTCTTCTCCTAAAACAGTAAAGGATGCTACAGGACTTGTTTCTGATAAACCGTATCCTTCAAGAATTGTAATCCCATACCTTTCTTGGAACCTTTGATGAATATCTGCAGGCAATGCAGCACCTCCAGACACCGCCAAAGTAACACAGGAAAAATCGAACTCCTGCCAATTGGGCGCATTCAAAATAAATGCATACATGGTTGGAACCATAGCAAGCACATTGATACGGTCTCTCGCTATGACTTCCATTGCTTTTTGTGTTTCAAATCGGGGAAGCATGGACATGGTTCCGCCTCGCATAATACAGGCATTCATAACACAAGTCTGACCGAAGGAATGAAACAGCGGTAAAACGACCAGAGACACCGTACCTGGTTTTACTCGGACAATTTCGTGTGAAGCATAATAAGCATTAAAAAACATATTGAAATGGGTTAACTCCGCTCCTTTGGGTGCTCCTGTTGTTCCTGAAGTATAAAGAATAACAGCAGTGTCATCGGGCATAGTTTGCACAATGTCGAATGTATCGTTTGCTTCCATTAGCAACTTATTAAAATTCTCCCCGGCTTCTAAATCTCCCATATTATCCATCGGAGGAATAATAATAAGGTGCTTGCAGGAATCCACAGATTGGAATGCTTTTATTGCCTCTTCAGAACAACCATGATATACGAAGAAAGCAACGGCTTCTGAATCACGAATATAATGTTCAATTTCCATTTTTTGGTATAAAACATTTACAGGAACCACAACTCCTCCTGCTTTTAAAATCCCATAATACACCATAGGAAAATAAGGAAGATTCGGTATCATTACTGCAACTTTATCTCCCTTTTTGAGTCCTTTTTGCTTTAATATATTTGCTACGCGATTGGAGTATTTATTCAATTGTTCATAACTGATTTTTATCTGGTTTAAAATTACAGCAGTAATATCTGGATGAGTTTTCGCTGTTTCTTCCAATACATAACCGAGATTAAGCATAGCCTGTCTCCTTATTAAATTCTATAATTCTGTAAAAAACATAATACCGAAAAATAATGCGATAAGCAAATTGACATGTATGGGATATTCCATTAAGTATTGGGAATCTCTTCCTATAAATGTTATATAATCTTGCTTTATTATTTGTTCGTATAGACTTAAATTTTTTTAATTTAATAATATATTTTTCGGATTATAATATGAGAACTCTTTTGACTGCCTACGCTTTGCCAGATATTCCTGTTGTTTTATTTTGGATTTTCATTGCACTGGGTGTTCTTATTCAAGGGATTAGCAAATCGGGCTTTGCTGGTGGTGCCGGTATTATTTCTGTTCCACTTATGATGCTTGTAATGCCCCCGGATAAAGTTGCTGCCACCTTACTTCCCCTTCTAATCCTATGCGACTTAAACGCTATTTATATACATCGAAAAAATAAAATTTGGAAACCTATAATGGAAATTTATATTCCTGCAATTGTTGGAATTCTTATAGGTTCTTTTATGTGGTGGTATATGGGAGAAAAAGGAATTAAAGAATATGAAAAAATATTGAAGCAATTTGTAGGAATCATCGCTATTACTTTTGCCTTCTATATATATGGAAGAGAATTTTCTTTAAAATGGGTAGAGAAAAAGAGTTTTGGAGTTCGTGCCGGGATTATTGCAGGAATTCTTGCGGGCATTACTTCAACACTGGCTCATGCTGCAGGGCCTATTGTAAGTCTTTTTCTATTCTCAAAAAATTTAGGGAAAACTTTATTTGTAGGAACAGTTGCATGGACCTTTACCCTCATTAACATTACCAAACTACCTTTTTATATTGCGGTAGGACTTGTAGATTGGTCGGTATTAAAATTTGATGTATTTCTAATTCCATTTATCCCTATAGGCTCATTCCTTGGGGTATGGCTTCATAATAAAATTTCAGAAAGAACATTTAATTTTGTTATTATGGTATTAACTATCATAATAGGTATTCAATTGTTAATAGGAATAAATCCCATTGAAATAATAATAAAAGCATTTGTAAGCACATCATCTTCTGTTACATAAGAAAACAAATGGAAAACAACAGACCTATAAACTACAAACTATCCATTGTAGCCCCTGTGTTCAATGAAGGTTCTTATATAAAAAATTTTGTATCTGAAATTATTGAAGTATTGGATAAGTTAGAGATAACCCAAAATAGTGAGATTATCCTTGTAAATGACGGGAGCACAGATGAGACCGAGAAGCATCTGGATACTCTGACTGAAACATATCCAGGACTTGTTTATGCTATTCACCTTGCAAGAAACTTTGGTCAAGCATCCGCTATAACTGCTGGATTGCACTACTCTTCTGGTGATTGCATGATTATTATGGATTCGGATGGACAGGACGACCCGAAATGTTTTTCCGAATTTATCGAGTTATGGAAAAAGGGATATGATGTCGTTTTTGCAAAAAGAGCAAACCGAAAAGAGGGCGTCCTTTTTCGTTTTTGTTCCTGGCTTTTTTACAGACTTTTATCCATTAGTGCTCAAATATCTCTTCCGATAGATGCAGGAAATTATGCACTGATTGACAAAAGAGTAATTGAAGCCATTAAATTATGTCCTGAGCGGAACCGTTATATTCCGGGTTTACGGAGTTGGGTTGGCTTTAAACAAACGGGCCTTGTTGTTGAGAGAAGAGCCCGTTATGATTTGAAACCCCGTGTGGGTTTTCGTGGTCTGTGGACACTTGCCATGAATGCTTTCTTCTCTTTTTCTTATGTCCCCCTATTCTTTTTCCGATTTGCAGGTGTTGTCAGTTTGCTATTATGTTTTGCTCTGATTCTTTTCGCTCTTTACCATAAGTTAATAACAGGGCTTGCCGTAACAGCATGGGCTTCTCAACTCATATCTATCTCCTTCTTTGGAGGAATTAATTTGATAGGAATTGCTCTTTTAGGCGAATACATAGCACGGATATACGATGAAGTGAAACAAAGACCTTTATACATTTGCGCTCGGACTTCAGGTTTACAGAAGGGAAATAAGTCGAAGATTAATAGTCCAAACGATGGAAATCATGATAAAATATGAATATGAACTTAACAACGAAATAAGGAAGAACCTGTGGGCGATTTCCAACATAATATCCTGAAAGAAATCGGACCTAAAGACGAGAAAAGATACACTTATGATTTAACTAATGAAACTATTGAAGTCTGCATGATTTCTGATATTGGAAGCCGCAGAACCAATAATGAAGACCATTGTCTCTTTTCAAAGGCTAATGATAATGACTACCGTGAACGATTGGGTATATTAACTGCCGTTGCCGATGGCATGGGAGGTGCCGTTGCCGGAGAACATGCCAGTAAAATGGCTGTTACTCTTCTATCCGATTTTTATTTTTCGTCAGAAGGAGAAAATATACCCGAAATATTATTCAATTCTATTCAAAAAATTAATGAAAATATTTTTAATTTGAGTGAAAATGACCCTTCTTATTTTGGAATGGGAACAACCCTATCTGCCTTAGTTATTCATGGGGATGTAGGATATGTTGCTCAGGTTGGAGATAGTCGCATTTACCTTTATAGAAAAGATTATCCTGTAAAACAAATTACTGAGGACCATTCCATTGTTGCCGAGCAATTAAAAGAAGGATTAATTAATGAAGAAGAAGCCCGAAATCATATATTAAAAAATCTTATAACAAGAGCCTTAGGAATTAAAGAAATTGTTGAAACAGATTTATATGCATTCACAATAAAAACGGGTGATACATTACTTCTCTGTTCGGATGGATTAAGTAACATGGTAACGGAAGAACAAATACAACAAGGTTTATCATCTGAAAAACTTGTTTTAGGTTTGAATTCTCTCATAGATATTGCTATCCAAGAAGGAGCCCCCGATAATATAACCGCTGTTGCTGTGCGTATTATTGGTGAATTGGAACACAAAGATATCATTCAACATGAAAAAATGACTATTGTATCTCCTGAAAAGAAACTCTCATTTCTCAAAAAAATATTTAATCTTTTCTCGTTTAAATAAATCCTTATCTTCTTTTTCGAGGACCTCGATGCCGAGCATGGGGATGCTTCTTATGCGAAGGATTCCGACGAGGTTCTATAATCTCTTCATTTTTTTCTTCTCGAATTGTATTTGTTACAGCAGGATTAATGTTGTAACTATAACAACGAGGGCATTGAGATATTTCTTCTGCTTCGGTATCCAGATATACAAAAGCGCAATATTTACATTCCCACACATTTTGGTTTTTAAAAGCAGTATAAATTCTTCGTGTGCTAACTTCGGATAATCCCCATAAAATAATACCGGAAATAGCAATAATAAACGAATAGATGATAAATGCTCCCGTTATTGATATTTCAATCATAATGAAACTCCGGATATATGGTAACGAATAGTTACCTGCTGTTCTCCAGAATCAGTATTTATCAAAGGCTCAAAACGAATTTTATTGATTTCCCCTTCTATATATCTTGACATTTCATCTTCAATTATATTCAAATCTATCACCCGCGAAACTGTTCCATCTGGTAATACAGTTAACATAAAATCGTAATTCTTTTCACCCTCTACCGTAGATTTTTTTGACATTTCCAACAAACCCGGGAAAAACAGAATTGTTCTATTATAAGGAGGGGTAATCCAACGGAAAATAATCTCTGTTCCATTCCCTATATTTTGTTTCATCAAAGGGGCTGATGTATGGTCTTCCGATTCTTTATTTTGAAGCTCTGTAGATGGAGAAAAGGGACTTAAAGCAGTAATAGATTCTCTTATTCTATTTATCCCTGCCCCAAATTGTGCCCAGCTGTCCCTATATTCTTCAGCCAAAGGTTTTGAAGGAGATTCATCCTCTACCAGAGTTCTACGAAGTTTTAACTTTTCTAATTCTTCAAATTCAATTTTAGGGAGTTCAAAACCACTTGACTGTTTTAATTCATTTATGTCAAACTCGTTGTTTTTATTATCATCTTCCAGATTCTTAGATAATCTTAGCCTCGATGTTAAAATAGAATCGGTCGTTTTATCTGTATCTGCCTGAACAACACGAATATCCAGATATTGAAGATCAGAACGAGGAATATAGACTACAATCTTAAAAAGAGTTACCGCAGAAAGATGCAGAAGGAAAGCAAAAATAATCGTTTTAAAAAACCGATTACGGTCCTTTTTTATCTGGAGCAGTAAATCTCCCTGATGGCTTGTTGAAATATCATATTGGAATATCTCTGCATCGGTCTTCGGTAAGACAAGCGACTCTGAAATTTTAGAAAAATCAGGATTCTCCTGTATATTTTCTTCCATCTCGTAATTTTTCTCGTGCTTGCGCACGGATTTTCGCGTGCGCCTTTTCATGGTATCAATCCGTGTGTTATTGAGTTTTTTCTTCAGTAGTTGATGGAATGGCTGCAATCCCGTAATGTTTAATCCCAACAGAATTAGCAATACCTAACACCTTAACCAATCGCTCTGTAGGTACCCGACGGTCAGGACGAATAAGCAAAAGCCCTTCGGGTCTTCTCTCATAAAAACTTTCCATGGCTCTTGTTAATTCATACCAACTTTTAATTGGGATTTCATTATCTTCCGTGTAAAAAATTTCTCCCTGATTATCCGGTCCTCCTTCCCCGTAGGCCAGGGTTACCGCAGCATCTTTTTGTTCTAATTGTTCCGATGAATCACTTTTAGATAGTTCTACAGGGATAGATGCCTGCACTACAAAAGTAGATGTCAACATGAAAAAGAGAAGTAATTGAAATACAACATCAATAAGTGGGGTCAGGTCAATTGTCGCTTTAACAAATTTATTTTGACTTTGTTTCCGTTTAAATTTCATATTAAATCTCCTTGTCTCCCTGATGCCGTGTTAGCAAATCTACTAATTCCGAAGAACTAATCTCCATTTCTACAATCATATTATCTACTCTTGATACAAAATAGTTATAAAACACTAATAGAGGAATGGCTACGGTTAATCCTGCGGCGGTAGTAATTAATGCATTGGAAATACCCTCTGCAAGGTCTGAAGGATTGACCTGTCCCCTTTTATTCTGAATAGCAGCGAAACACTTTATCATCCCTTGCACTGTTCCCAACAATCCCAATAAAGGGGCTATACTTGCACATGTTGCCAGTGCGGATAGATACCTTTCCAAACGGGGAATTTCCATCTGTCCTGCATCTTCTATGGATTCTCGAATTTCCTCCTTCGATTTCTTATACTTTAAGATTCCTGCTTTTAATATTCTCGCTACGGGGGCATCTACGCGATTACAAATATCTACGGCGTCCTGGATACGATTCTGGCGAAGCACCTGACGAATTGTGTCCATAAATTCACTCGTATCAATTCCTGCCTTTCGTAGAAACCAAAATCGCTCAATAATAATACAAACACCTATCACAGAACAAAGCAGGATAGGCCACATTAAAATCCCACCTTTAAACATAATTTCAAGAGGGTCCATTGGCATTAGATAATCTCCTTTTCAGATAGATTTATAACTTTAAAGTTTTTTTAACAATATTTATTACGACAAAATATCAAGAAAGATATACAAGGGTTCCTAATCCCTCTCGGGTAAATATTTCAAGCAATAAACTATGAGGAATACGTCCATCTATAATATGAGTTTTGCGTACCCCATGGTCTAATGCTTTAAGACATGATTCAATTTTAGGTATCATTCCGCCACTAATTATTTTTTCTTCCTTCAAACGCTGAACTTCATTAGAGGGCAATTGATGAATTAATGTTTCCGGATTGGAAGGGTCCCGAAGCAAACCGGGAGTATCGGTTAAAAACACTAATTTTTCTGCCCTCATTGCAGAGGCGATATCACCGGCTACGGTATCGGCATTGATATTCCATACTCCTCCAAATTCATCTGTTGCCAGCGGAGCAACCACCGGGATAAAACCTGATTCGCATAAAACCTGAATAATTTTGGTTTCCACCTTTGTAATTCTACCTACCTGACCAATATCTGTCCCATCATCTGCGTATTTTTTTACAGCATAAAGCAATCCGCCATCTTTCCCACTGATACCGACAGCAGAACCTCCCACACAATTTATTAAAGCGACTATATCTTTATTTACTACTCCAGAAAGAACCATTTCCACAACCGATATAGTCTTATCATCCGTAATTCTAAGTCCCTGAGGGCTAAATTGGGGTGTAATCCCTAACTTCTTGAGCATTTCATTTATTGAAGGACCACCTCCATGAACAACTATCGGATTCATTCCAACATATTTCATTAGAACAATGTCTTCTGCTGTACTTTGCCGTAATCGTTCATCTATCATTGCAGCACCACCGTATTTTACAACTACTGTCTTACCCCAGAACTCACGGATATAGGGCAATGCTTCAATCAGGACATTAGCTTTTTCTATAAGTTTGTCCATAAACTTTCCTTGTAAAGTTTAGGTTCTATAATCTGCATTTATTTTTACATAATCATAACTTAAATCAGAAGTCCAATAATAGATTTCCTCCGACCCCATACCTAAATCTGCCCGAATAACAAACTCTTTGTTTCTCATTATTTCTGCAACTTCTTTCTCTTCATAGTTAGTGGGGAGTCCTTTTTCAAAAACAAGTATATTCCCTATCCATAGTTTGATTTTTTCAGGCTCTATAGGGACACCGCTATATCCTATGGCACATAGTATTCTACCCCAGTTGGGGTCGCCCCCAAAAAAGGCTGTCTTGCATAACTGGGAAACCGCAATGGATTTTGCTATCTTTTTTGCATCATCTATGGTATCTGCTCCAGTTATCTTAATCTCAATGAATTTAGTTGCCCCCTCTCCATCAGCAACAATATTTCGTGCTAATCGCATACATACTTGAAGTAAACCTTGATAAAAGGACTCTTCATCCTCCGTGCCTGATTGGATTTTTATACCAGAGGCTCCATTAGCCAATAATATCACCGAGTCGTTTGTACTCATATCGTTATCAACAGCAATACAATTAAATGATTTCTGGACAGCTCGCAGAAGTAATTCTCTGAGTTTTTCTTTGGCTATTCCTGCATCTGTAGTTATAACCGATAACATAGTAGCCATATTAGGACAAATCATTCCTGCCCCTTTTGCCATTCCACCAATACGAACTATACCTTCGGATAATTGCACAGCCACTGCATATTCTTTGGGAACTGTATCTGTAGTCATAATCGCTTTTGCGGAATTTAAATGATTTTCCGACGACAAAGATTTCACACATTCATTTACCCCTTTTTTAATTCTATCCATAGGTAAGGGAACTCCAATAACCCCTGTGCTCATAACTAATACTTGTGTCTTATCAATCTTTAATAATGTTGCTACTTCTTCTGCTATTTTTTCTACATCATTTAAGCCGCGTTCTCCTGTGCATGCATTGGCATTTCCGCTATTAATAAATACAGCCTGAGCCTCGCCCTTTGCACAAATCCTCTGACACCATAATACGGGAGCGGCCTTAACACGATTTGTTGTAAATGTTCCTGCAACAGTTGCTTTATCTTTAGAAAAGACTAAAGCACAATCCAATCTCTTATTTTCTGGATTTTTTATACCCGCAGAGGCTGCCGATGATTCAAATCCTAAACTCGCACATATACCACCATCTATAGGGACTATATTCATATTTACTTTTCTCCTTTAATTTAAAACTTATATTATGGCATCATTCCTGGGAAACGAAGTCCTGTATCTTCGGGAAATCCAAAGCGAACATTCAAACATTGGATACCCATACCTGCTGTTCCCCCTACCAGATTATCTATCGCACTAACAATAACAATATTTCCTGTTCTATCATCATAAGTCCAGCCAATATCACAAAAGTTGGAATTACGAACATAGTTAATCTCTGGAAACTGCCCTTGCGGCAAAACACGAACAAAAGGCTCGTTATCATAACATTTATATATTTCAGATGGGTTTACTTCTTTTGTGGGTCTCAATGTGATCGTAGATAAAATTCCACGCGTAAGAGGTGCTACATGTGGAGTAAATTGTACTTTATATTTTCCACCAATTTCTTGTTCTATCTCGGGAATGTGTTGATGAGTTCCAATTCGATATGCCCGCATATTTTCATTCATATTGGGGAAATGAAACAGCTCGTTTAAACTCCGTCCTGCACCGGAAACACCCGAAACAGAATCAATAACTATTGGAATATCGGGTTCCGCATAGGGAACTAAAGGACGCAAGGGCAATATATTACTAATCGGGAAACATCCTGGAACAGCAACTATATCTGCTTTTTTAATTTGTTCTCGATACCATGGGACCAAACCATAAATCGAACGAGATACCAATTCTGGATGAGTATATTCCAACTTATAAAACTTTGAGTATTGTTCCGCATCTTTTATTCGGAAATCCGAACCTAAGTCCATCACTATCACACCTCTTTTTACCAACTCTGAAGCCAATGGCATAGATTTTCCTGCTGGTAAAGCAAAAAATACTACATCACATTTTTTCGCAATGACATCCGGGTCAAATATTTCTAATTCTATATCCACCAATTTACGAAGATTGGGAAGAACATCCTGTAATTTTTTGCCCGTTTCCATTTCTACAGCGCAAACTAATTTTGCCTGAGGATGTGCCACGAGAAGACGAATAAATTCTCTTCCCGCATAACCTATTGCTCCGACAATTCCTACTTTTATCATGTTTAACTCCTAAAAGGTATAGGTTCTTACATTGAAAAACTTCCCCTTATTCATTTAAACTATCATTCCGATAAATATTTATTGGGGGATTAAGTGGATATTATACTCTTAATTACCGTTTTTTTTAAAATATAGATTTTATATGTGTTTATCATCATTTGAAAATACAAAAATTAAAGTTATATATCATTACTTCAAAATATCATAGGCAGGAGAAAAAATAAAATGCATCCATTTCGCACACATAACTGTAATCAATTAAGAAAATCCGATGTTGGTAAGGTAGTAAAACTATCAGGTTGGGTACATACAAAACGAGACCATGGAGGAGTTATTTTTATTGATTTGCGTGACCATTATGGAATTACACAAATAGTTGTAAATCCAGACCGTCCTTTTTTCTCGGAGGTAGAAACTGTAAGAAATGAAAGTGTAATTACTATTGAAGGGGAAGTTGTTGCTCGAACCCCTGAAACAGTTAATCCAAATATTGATACTGGCGAAATTGAAGTGGTTGCAACCAGTTTCCTTCTGGAATCTGCCTGTGAACAATTGCCTTTCCCTGTTAATAAAGAAATAGATGCGCCCGAAGAACTTCGATTAGAATACCGATTTTTAGACCTCCGGAGAAATACCCTTCATAAAAATATTATGTTGCGTACTCAATTGGCAAAACTTGTTAGAGAACACCTTATTTCTCGCGGTTTTAATGAATTTCATACACCTATCCTTACAAGTTCCTCACCAGAAGGTGCTCGTGATTTCCTTGTGCCCAGTCGAATATATCCAGGGCAATTTTACGCACTACCTCAGGCTCCTCAGCAATTTAAACAATTATTAATGATTTCGGGTTTTGATAGATATTTCCAGATAGCCCCCTGTTTTCGTGATGAAGATTCCCGTGCAGACCGTAGCCCTGGGGAATTCTACCAGATAGATATTGAAATGTCGTTTGTTACTCAGGAAGATATTTTTGACGAACTTGAATTATTAATGGTTCGTATATTTAAAGAACTCTCAAATAAAAATATTATCTGGGAAAAATTTCCACGAATTCCCTACCGAGAGGCTATGGAAAAATATGGTACCGATAAGCCTGATTTGCGTTATGGATTAGAAATGCATGATTGCACAGATATTTTTGCACATTCAGACCTTAAGGTTTTCAGTGCACAGGTGGCTACTGGAGGGGTTATCAAGGTAATTCATTTACCTCATGCAGACCAACAACCTCGAAAATTCTTTGATGATGCAGAAGAATATGCAAAAAGCGAAGGTGCAAAAGGTTTAGCATGGCTTATCCTAAAAGAAGGTGATTTCAAAGGTCCTATAGCGAAATTCATGAAAGAAGAAGAGAAAAAAGCCCTTATACAAAAACTTCAGATGAATGAGGGCGATGCCGTTTTCTTTGGGGCAGGTTCCAGAAATGAAACCAATACACTTATGGGTAAGGTTCGCACATATCTTGCTCGTCAATTGAATATGATAGATTCTAATCAAGTAGCCTTCTGCTGGATTGTGGATTTCCCTATGTTCGAATGGAATGAGGAAGAAAAACATTACGATTTCTCTCATAACCCATTTTCTATGCCTCAAGGTGGAATGGATGTATTACTCAACAAAAACCCGCTGGATATATTGGCATACCAGTACGACATCGTTTGCAATGGAGTGGAACTTTCTTCCGGTGCTATTCGTAACCATAAGCCAGAAATTATGTTAAAAGCATTTGAAATTGTTGGTTATCCTCCTGAAGTTGTTAAAAATAAATTTCCAGCATTATGGAAAGCATTTCATTACGGAGCTCCTCCTCACGGAGGTATAGCCCCTGGTTTTGACCGAATATTAATGCTTTTGACAGACTCCCCCAATATTCGTGAAGTGATTGCCTTCCCACTAAATCAAAAAGCACGCGACCTTCTTATGGGCGCACCCAGTGAGGTTACACCAAAACAACTTCAAGAACTGCATATTACTATCGTCCCCCCTAAAAATAAGTAAGGTAGGTCATTTACATAAACAAAAAGGCGAGTTCTTTTCTCTCCAGACCTCGCTTCCTATTTTTATATGGTCTTCCTCAACCCAGAAAAAATCTACTTCTTTTGATAACTGCATATTCGGTCTTCGATAAACAAAAAATGGCAGGTCGCGTTTTTTTATTTCTTCTGTTTTATCGAAGTATTCATTTTTAGAGATATTCAGCATATCTGCATTTTTAAATCCATTCCTTCCCAGAGGCAGAAAACGATATAAATGCCATGCATGAATCTTCGCTCCTTTTTCCCATAAATGAAGTAAAAAAGCAGTTATCTCATTTAACATATCTAAATTTATTTTGCAAACAACGGTAGAAACAGTAAAAGGAATTCCCTTTTCTGTTAAATATTTCAACCTTTGCTTTATTAAATCGTAGTGTTTTCGAAAACCTTTTCGCAGATAATTATGAACCTGAGGATTATTTGAATCAAGAGGTAGAACATATCGGTCAGCATTCAAGTTTTCTATCACATTAGGAGTTAAACCAACCCCATTTGTTCCTACTTGAGTATGAAGACCCATTGTTTTTGCTAAATTTATTGAATGGGATAAAGGATATTTCCATTGCAAAGGTTCTCCTCCACCAAAAACAACACTTTCCATTTCTCGCCCTTTAACTATTTCCAGGACTTTTTCTACCTGTTTCGGCGTCATTTCTGATAGGGTATTTTCTGTAATACAGAATAGGCAACTCATGGAACAGGCACCATGAAACATAATTACTCCTACCCTGCGATGTTGAATATTTATTTCTTGCATGTTTTACTTCATCCGAACTGCTGATATGGCAAATCTCAATCCTGTAAAAATTTCAAAAAACAATACTCCTGGTATATAAAACATCTTTTGCCATCGAAATCTTCCAATAGATAAATCATGTTTTAATCCTATCCACCAACGATTAATTTTTCTTCGATGGGCAACTGATTTTATCATTATTTCTTCGTAACTACAAATTATCTTCTTCTTTACCAGGGAATCAAATCGGATTAAGTTTTCAAAATTAGGTACACAGGACTTGAAACTGTTTACCTGTTCTTTTAACCCACTTAATTGCTGTTCCAACTTTCTCTGTATTTTACGATTCATCTGTCCCGATGTTTGGGATAATTGTAATAGCAACTCGTTGGTCTTTTGAATAATTTGTTCATACTCCTGAGATACAAATTGGGCATATTGATTGGACTGCAATATTTGTATTAAATGGGCACGAATTTCCTGAAGATAAGAATAAGCAGAGGCTAAAGAGTCCCTTTTCTCTTTCAACTGTTTCCGTGTTAATAACCATATTTCCTGATATTCATAAAATACCTGCATAATTACTTTAACTTGATTAACAAAATCTTTTATTCTTCTGTGTAAAAAAGCACCGATACTTTCCATTTCCATTGTTTGACGACGCTCCTTCCGCCCCTTTTTTCTTAAAAATCCCATACTCATAGGATGATTGCTTAATAGAGTAGAATAGCGATTCCACAAGGTCAACCAAAAAGCATTCCAGTACTGTTCCGGCGGGCAACGAAGTAATATATCAATAATATTGTCTTTGGAATAAAAAAGGGACCATGCTTTTAGCCATGATTTTTTTAACTCTCCTACTTTGAAATTAGGATGCGGAAAAGTTTCATGACAACTATCATAGTTGTTGTAATCCTCTGATATTTGTTCCCCTCTTTCTAACCTCTCTTTATGGTCTTTAGAACCTGGAAGTGGCGTCATAATGAAAAAAGAGGCTTCATCAACCTTTACTTCAGTTTTTAACAATTTAACATCATGGAGAATGCTTTGTGGAGTATCACAAGGCATACCTAAAATATAACCCACATGGACAAGAACCCCTGCCTTATGCCATGTTTCTACCATCTCCGCATATTCGGATGTTTTATTTTGTGTTTTTCCCATCAATACAAGATTTTGTGGATTAACACTTTCCATTCCGATAAAAACAAGATAACATCCTGCTTCTGATGCCATACGAACAAAATCAGGGATTTTCCATGATTGCGTATCAATTTGCATCATGAATCGAATTTTTTTACCTTTTTGTTTTAATTCTATAAGTCCCATAAAAAGTTCTTTCCAGATAGGAGAACGGGACATATTGTCATCTGTAAAGAAATAACTGAAAAACCCGTTGTCATAATTTTGCTCAACTATTTGTAAAATCTTTTCTGCAGAACGACACCTAATTTTCCTACCCTGAACATTAATTATGGTGCAGAAAGAACAATTAAATGGACATCCACGGCTTGTATCTATCGTACACATTGGTTGCATAAAGTGTTTTAAATATTCGGGGTCTGCTACAGGGATAGGGGCATCCTGAATATCAGGAGATTCTAACACCCTATAATACGGTTGTAGTTTGCCATTTATAGCATCATTCAATATATTAGAAAGGACACCGTCTCCTTCTACTTCGCCACAAACGAAACTCACACCCTTATCCATTAAAAATTTCAAATCAGGGGCATCAGGTCCGAACAGTTTCATAACCCCACTAACATGAAAGCCTCCTATTATCACGGGCACTTGATATTTGCGAAACATTATAGCCAAATCACTTGCCCGTGCGAACATATTGGTCTGCACACCTACCAGCCCTACTATCAAAATTTCATCTCGTTTTTTACTTTCATGGACAATTTTATCTACATCTATCCTTTGAACAAATTCATCTCTTATTTCGACATGAACCTCAAATTGTTCCTCAAATTTCTTTTCATTAATCAACTTTTGTGTCAGAGCCCTCATACATACAAGTGTATTGGATGGCAATAATCCTTTCCAGAAATGATAAGGATAACCATCATCATCATAATGTGAAGGAAGAATATAAAGAATTTTTACATTTTTCTTTTGTGTTTTTTTATACGAAAACAATTTCATAGCGAAAATCCTCTCTGAGTTGTATTAAAATTAGTGAGTTTCTTCTTCAAAGTTATATTATAATATTTCTGTTTTAATATTCTGAAAACATAAACCATGTTACTTTACACTTATTAACGATTAACAAAAGGAGAAAAAAATATGACAAAGGTAATGTTCGTTATAGGTTTATCTTTCTTAATGTTCTTTTTATGCTCTTCTTATAATACCGCTTTTACTGATTCTCGTTTCAAAGATGATGTAGAATTTTTGAAACAATATGTAACCGTCATTCTATTAAAAGATACAGAATCGAATGGAGAAGTAGCCATTGTTCCTGAATATCAGGGTCGGATAATGACAAGCACAGCGGAGGGACCTGAAGGGTTAAGTTTCGGCTGGATTAACCGTGAATTAATTTCTTCAAAAAAATTTGAACCTCATATTAATGTCTTTGGAGGTGAAGACCGTTTCTGGATTGGTCCAGAAGGTGGACAATATGGTATTTTCTTTCCTCCCAATGCACCTTTTGATTTAGAACATTGGCAAACACCTGCTGTTATTGATACAGAACCGTATGAAATAGTTTCTCAAAATGATAAACAAGTTTCTTTCCGAAAAGATGCGAAATTAAAAAACTGGACAGGAACTGATTTTCAGATATCAATCGAACGCACCGTTAGCATTTTATCTAAAGAACAAATAGCAGGAGCCTTAGGAGTTAGAATCCCTTCAGGTGTCAAATATATAGGTGTTGAATCCAAGAATAAAATTACCAATACAGGCACGGAAGATTGGAATAAGGAAAAAGGTTTGCTCTCTATCTGGATATTAGGAATGTTCAACCCCTCCCCCGAAACAACCATCGTTATACCCTTTTTACCCGGTTCCGAAGAAAATTTAGGTCCGAAAGTAAACGATGCTTATTTTGGCAAAGTTCCAGCAGACCGACTAATTGTAAGGGATAATGTGGTTTTCTTCCGTGGCGATGGTCAATATCGCAGTAAAATTGGAATTTCACCTAAACGGGCATTATCTGTTTGTGGAAGTTTTGATGCCAAAAATAAAGTTTTAACTATTGTTCAATATAGTAAACCCGATGTTCCAAAACCCTATGTAAATTCTATGTGGGAACTGCAAAAAGAACCGTATGGAGGTGATGTAATCAATTCGTATAACGACGGTCCGTTAGGTCCCGGGAAAAAGCCCTTAGGACCCTTCTATGAACTGGAAACTTCTTCGCCAGCAGAAGAATTGAAAAAGGGAGAACATGTTGAACATACCCATCGCACATTTCACTTTATAGGAAGTGAAAAAGAATTAAATTATCTGACAGAGGAAATATTAGGTATTGATTTACAAACCATCCAGAGTGTTTTTGCAAGTAACTAATTTATCCATAACACAAAACAGGGCAACCATTTTTTATTATGTTTGCCCTGTTTTTTATTTATGAATTTGTTAGACGCTGGCGTTTGTTATCTGTTCTATCATACTAATCATCGGATAGAACAATGAAACAAATAGAGTAACCACAATAATACCTACAACAATTGTAAATATAGGTTGCAAGGCTTCCCCTAAAGAATCAACCGCTACTTGAACTTCGTTATCGTATATATCGGCGATTTGTTCTGCTATCTTATCTATACTTCCAGATTCTTCGCCTGTTATCAACATATCGGCAACCACAGGAGGTATTACATCAGCAGAAGCCCGTAAAGGTGCTTCCAAACCACCTCCGCGTTCAATAGAATCTCGCAAAGATTGCAAACTTTGAGCCACTGCTTGATTATGAATAGAGTATTTTGTGAGTTCCAACGATGACATCATGGAAAGCCCACTTCTTAATAGCAATGACCATGTTCTCATCATTTCGACGATAGCATATTTATGGATTATTTTTCCTATAATAGGGATTTTTAACTTGAAACGGTCCGCAGATAATCGGCGAAGTGGATTTCGGATGAACCATACCTGATAAAACAATATCAGAATAAGTATTAATACAATAGGCAACCACCACCAAACACGGAACCAATCAGAAACCCTAAAAAACAGTTCTGTGGCAGGGGGAATTTTAATACTCTGTTTTTCATACATATCTCGAAATTGTGGAACGACGAAATTAGTAAGTAGCAACAACACTCCCAAACATGCAATTACAAGGACTATCGGATAGAAAAGAGCACCACGCACTTTTCTTCGAAGCAAATCTCTTCTCTGGCGATAATCCACTAATCGTTGTAGAACTGTAGTAAGGGTACCACTGGCTTCACTGGCTTTGATTAAATTTACAAAAACGGTATCAAAATAACGCGGATGTCTATCAAATGCTTGCCATAAGGGATTACCCTCTTCTACATATAACGCCATATCATTAATCAATCCTCGTATGGCTTCCGATTGACCTCGTTGAGCCAGAGTCTTTAATGATTTCAACAAAGGCGTACCGGACTCCAGAAGCATTATCAATTGTCGGAGAAAATCTGTAATTTCCTGATAACGAACGGTACTTTTTCTCATAAAAGATAAACTCATTGAGAAAGTATTACTAACTCCAGGTTCTCGTCGAATTACTTCTTCCTCACTGACGATTTGAGAGAGACTCTGTACCTTTCCTTTTGTGGATTTCCGAATTTTTTTAATTCCTTCGGCGTTTTTCTCAGCCATCGCTGTTCTCCTTATGTCGTTATCAATTTTTTATTTTTTCTGCCGGGATATTTCTATTCCAAACAACCATCGGATTACCTTCTACAAACACAATACCTGCTTCTTTTGAAGCAAAAACACGGTTGTATTTCTTGCCCGAAACTTCTCTACTAAGTTCTGCTATAACTGAAACCTTAAAACTGTTTGACTTTTCTGTAAACGGGAACTGCCAATTCGAGGACATATTATCAACTTTTATATTATACCCCGTTGTAGGTTTCCCCAATATTGTAATTAGGTCATTCATTGATTTTATCGGACGGGCATTTGTAATTTTCTGTGCTTCATCAGAATTTATGTTAAACAAAGCCATTAAAACTTCGACAGGTGCTTTATTAATATTCAAATAAGGAACAGGATTATTGGGATTGCCCGCATTCCATGTGGAAACAAAATTTATTATTTGTTCATTAAACTCTCCCTGAATGAACCCCTTTGTACCATATAGTTCTTCTACCAGATAAAACCATTCCCCTGTGGACGAGGATACTCCTGAATTTGGCAAATTTGAAACAATTCTTCTCGCTATTTCGCCATTTGTATTTAATATTTTCTGCAGCACACTTGCTGGACTGCAATTTAAATTTATTTTTCCACTTTCGTCTGTTATCCAGACTTTCACATTAACACTTATTGTATCCGATGGTTCTAATGCAAAAGTCCCATTTCCCTTATATTCTTGTTTATAGTAAGGGTAACTAAACTCAAGAGGACATTTATCTATTAATTCCGAAACTGTATCCGTTCGCCATGCCTTTTCTAACTCTACCAATGCGGAACTTATACCCGTTTTTGCATATTCTCTTACCCTCATTTCATCTAAAAGCAGGACAGTCCTTCTCATTTCAGTTTCTGCATCACGCACATAATACATTCCTAATAAGGCAAAAACTCCTAATAAGGATATGGCTATCATTAAAGCCACACCTTTTTTACTTGAAGTATAAAACGATTTTTGGTTTTTATTGAACATAGATTTCATAGAATATTCCCTAACCAAAAAGTGCTTTCGCGCACTACTTGTTCCCATATCCTGTTTTCATCTACTAAAACGAAACTCACTTTCACTGCTTTTGGATAAAAAGGTTTATCCCATTGCTCTAACCAATTATTCCCATCATAGCAATGAATTTTCATTGCAAGAACACCTGTCATGATAATTTCCCTGGCTCCACTTGGCTCTTTTTGTCCTAAAGGACTTACTACCCTAACAAGAGCAGGAACACCCCCCAAACTTCGGTCTATATAGTAAAACACCCGCATAATTGTATTCTTATCTTCAGAATTTACATAAAGGATAGGAAACGATATTTTATCGTTATCTAAAGGAACGGATTGGTATCGTTTTTCATTTTCAATATGTCGAATTGAAGTTAAACAGCCTTTTGTAAATGTTGGAGGAACTATCTGGTCAAAATCTAATTGTAACCGATTTATTAATCTTAAATAATTAATATTAATAGCCTGCCGAATCTCAGATTGACGCCGATAATCCATAATCTTACCGAACATAACTACGCCAATAGTAGACAGCACGGAAAGAACAGCTAGAACTGTAATAATCTCAATTAAAGAAAAGCCTCTATTATATGTTCGTTTCGTTTTCTTCATTTCTTAATTACCTTATCAATCTGGAAACGAGGGATAATTGAATTGATTGTATAATATTTCGTTCGCCCAAATTCTTTATATATTACAGTAACTACTATTTCGTAATAACTATTATCTTCGGGCAATAATTTTCCGAATGCTTTCCATCGAAATTTTTGTGAGATATTTTTATAATTTCTAAAACTTGCCCAATCTGGGGGCGCTATAATAGGTATATCCGCAACATTCCCCGCCTTGGCTTCATCTTCTGATGTTAAAATAGGAAAAACTCCTTCTTTATCGTTAGCCTCAGAAATTTTCCAGATAAATTTCTCTGGGCAATTTTTCAAATAATTCAATTTTTCATTTGCTAAATTACTGGCTAATAGGGCATTTTGAGATGTTTGTGCCAGATTTAAACTTAATGTAAACATCTGCACTAATGCAGTTATTGCTATGCTTACCACAGCCAGTGCAACAATTAACTCGATTAAAGTAAAACCTCTTGTTCTCTTCAACCATAACATTTTATTCTTATTATAATTTTTTCTTGCCATAAGAAATACCATTACCCACTCTTTAATGTTCTATAATAATTTATCATTTAAATAATATTCTTATTCAAATCTACACTTATATGCAAAAAAAATATAACACAAATAATTTATTAAATAAAATACCCATTTCTCTATTTTACAACAATCAAGAGATAAAAACATCTCTTCCACAGGAAGGATTTAAGGGAATTTTTGAATTGCAATTTTCAAAAACACAAAATTTGCCTGAACAACTATTTGAAAAAGCGGTTCAAAATCCTATCGGTAATCCCCTAAACCCCTTCTATCAAAAAATAAATAATCTAAATATTTCTATTGCTATTTCGGATACTTTCCGATATACAGGTCTTGAACAGTTTATTAAAGTAATGATGGATAAACTATTTGCTTGCGGAGCCAGTCCTGAAAAATTAAAGTTTTTAGTATCTGTAGGTTCTCATCGTCCTCCAACAGAAACAGAGTTGCAATCACTTTTGACACCTGAAATATATAATACTTTCAAACAAAATATATTTATTCCGAAACCAGATAATTTAGAACAATATGAGTATTTGGGAAAAACAAAAAGAGGAACACCTGTATATATATTTAAAGAGGTTATAAACAGCGACCTTATAATTTTAACAGGAACTATTCTGTACCATTACTTTGCAGGTTTTGGAGGAGGTAGAAAATTAATAGTCCCCGGCTTATCCGCATTACCTACCATTCGACACAATCATGCATTAAGTATTTATCCAGAAAAATGTGAAATCCATCCAGATGTAAGACTTGGAAAATTAGAAGGTAATCCTGTTGCAGAGGATTTAATGGAAGCAACATTACTTACTCAAAAAAATTATTTCATTGTTAATACCGTTCTTTCTCCAGATAAAAAGATATTAAAAATCTTTTGTGGAGATTTAATTAAAGCACATCTAACCGGAGCCGAATTTGCAAAAAAAGTGTATTCTATTAGTGTCCCTGAATTTGCAGATATAGTAATTGCTTCTGCAGGAGATGCGAAAAATTTTCTCCAAAGTCATAAAGCCCTTGTAAATGCATGGCAAGCAAGAAAAAAACCTTACGGAAAAATAATTTTTATTGCTCCTTGCATAGAAGGATTAGGTGGTTATCAATTTCAAAAGTGGCTTGAAATAGGAAACCCAGAACAATTAGTTACTCATCTACGGAATAATGGAGAAGTCAATGGACAGACCGTAATATCCACTTTAGAAAAATCTCCTCATACATATTTTCTTACAGAAATGGATGAAAAAAGGGTAAACCTATTGGGAGGCACAAAAATTAGTAGTATCGAAGAGGGTTTCCAATTAGCCCGTGAAGAACTCAAAAAAGTTGGGATTTCTAAGCCATCATGGATATTTTTACCACATGCTTCATACTCTGTCCCTTATATTTCAGGAGAAAAATAAAATCTACATTCTGTCGGGGACAGAAATTCCCAAAAGATGGAGTGCATTCTGCATGGTTTGTAATGTCGCAGAACATATTTGTAATCGTGCTACTTTTACTTCCTCTTTTTCTGCCTGTAAAACAGGACATGTGTGATAAAAAGAGGTAAAAGTATGTGCTAAATCTAAGGCATAACCTGCAATAATTGCCGGATTGCGTTGTTCAATACTATTTAATACCGTCAACGGGAACTCTGAAATCTTTCGAACTAATATCCATTCTTCATCTTGTTGTATTGGAATTCTGTCATTGATATTCAAGGGAATCTCTTTTCCATATTTGCGAAGAATAGACTTGATCCGAGCACAACTATACTGCAAGTAGGGTCCTGTATCCCCTTCAAAAGACAAAGCACTTTCTATATCAAAAATAACATTTTTAGTTGGAGTTACTCGAAGCACAGCAAAACGAATTGCAGAAACAGCGACCTGTTCTGCAATAAGTTTTTGTTCTTCCTCTGAAAGTTCCTTACATTGTTCTTGCACCCTCTTAAAAGCCAACTCAGAAGCAGTATCTAAAAAGTCGGAAAGGAGTACTACATTGCCCTGTCTTGTTGACATTTTTCCTTCTTTTAACAAAATATACGAATAGAATACAGGAACAGGGGGTTTATAACCAGCACTGGACAAGATTAAAGAAATTTGTTGCAAATATAACTTGTGGTCTTCTCCTAAAACGATGATATCCTCATCAGCACCCCGATGTCCTTTATATATGGTATAAGCCAAATCACGATAGCCATACATGGAACTTCCATTGGCTCGACGCAAAACAAAATACCTACCTTCTTCCTGTGCATATCCTAATGGAGCCAAATCCACTGTTAATCGTTGTTCTTCATCAATAAATAATGCCTCTTTCGTTTTCAATACCTCTAAAACTTTATTCAATTCTTCTGACTCAATAAAATTAGATTCCCTGTCAAAATAGTCATAATCTACACCTAACCGTTTCAATACCTGTAATTGCCCTTTCAAACACATATCTGTTACATGGAAAAACTTTTTACGAACATCTTCATCCCCTTGTTCCATCTTTGCCAATAAATCATATCCCTTTTGAGCAAATTCGAGGTCGTTTTCTGCTCGTTGATTAGCCCGAACATAAGCCTGCAATATCCCGTTAAAATCTAAATTCTCAATTTCATCAGAAATGAGAACCAACAAACCTATTTGCCGTCCCATGTCATTCACATAGTAATGAACTTCCGTATCATAGCCCTCAAAACGAAAAATTCGAGATAAACTATCGCCTATCATAGCATTTCTTGCGCGTCCTACATGAGGGCTTGCATTAGGATTAATACTCGTATGTTCGATAAGAGCCTTTTTACCCTTTCCTGAAAATGAAGAACCAAACAGTTTGTTCTCGGTTAATACCTTCTTAATAATTTCCCCCGCAGTAACATCTCTATTGAGGAACAAATTTAAATAACCGCCTACTCGTTCAACTTTATCAACAAAAGTTTCTATTTTTACCAGAGGCACGCACTTTTCCGATAATTCAGGCAATGGGATATTTAGTTTTTTAGATAATGCAAACAGGGGAATGGACACATCACCCATTTTTATATCTGGTGGTGAAGAAATAAGAATATCTTTATCCCCAATTCCCTCAAAATTACTAATAAGTTTACTTTTTAACTTCTTTATTATATCTAACACTATAAAAACACTCCTTCTATAAAGGGGCTAAATATATACGAAATAAGACTATCTTTTAGTTTTTTGCAAAACTATCTTTCAAAATGGATTTCAGTTGCAATTAAATACCTTCAAGACAGGACAAGGTAGCCCTTAATGTATCTTCATAATTATCGGTAGAATGTCCACATTCCAGAGCCACAAAACCTTTGTAGTCGGTTTGGGCAATGGCTTTAAAAATATTGTGGTAATTTAACTCTCCCGTTCCAGGTTCTTTTCTCCCCGGATTATCCGCCACATGAAAATGTCCTATGCGACTTATATTTTCTGTTAAGTTCCGAATAACATTCCCTTCTGTTATCTGTTGATGATATATATCAAACAACATCTTAACATTCGGACTGTTTACTTCTTTAAGGATTTCCATTGTATCATCTGTTCTACACAAAAAATACCCACGATGGTCAACCAGTGGATTTAAAGCTTCGACGACAATAGATACCTGATTATCCTCTGCAATAGGGGCTAATCTTTTCAGGCATTTAATTACATTTTCCTTCTGCACATCTCGAGAAACATCATTGCGTTCATTGCCTGTCAATCCAATTAATCGCTTACAATTCAATTGCTTGGCTACTTCAATTCTTTCACGGAATTGCTTTTCAAGGCGGTCATGGTCTGTTTCATCTACCATCTGTCTGGGTGCTATGGCTCCTACACCTACAATACAACTCAACTCCAATCCCAGTGCATCTGCTTTACTACGAATTGCCTTAAAATCACCTTTGGGATTAAGCCATTCGTAGGCAGGCAACCCCCAACTTGCAACTGCTTCTAATTTTTCTTCAGGTTTCCGTCCCGGAAACCAGTCCAATGGGGCAGACATTCTTAACTTAACTTTGGAAAAAGGCTTATCATCAGGAATTGCTCCATATCCTTTTTTACTTGCAAAAAATGCACCACTTACTATAGTGCTTGCACAGGTAATAAAAAAACTTCTTCTTTTCATATTTCTACTCCTTATCCGGTTATCTTGCTTTTACAATCTTTTACAATACAAATTCTTTTATTTGATTATACTATGAATAAAATTTTATTATCGAGTTTACAGTATGGATTATAAAATAACTATGTATTTATTATGTAACAGTCCTTCAACTAAAGGATTTAAAACGGAATGAAATTATCATTTGTAATCCCTGCATATAACGAGGAAATGACCATAAAGCCCTTAGTTGAGGGTATTATTGAGCATACATCCCCTCATGATGTGCAAATTATTCTTATTGATGATGGAAGCACCGATTCAACTTTTCAATCTATGTTAAAAGTTCAATCGGAACATCCTCAGGTAAAAATTATAAAATTCCGCAGGAATTTCGGGAAAAGTCGTGCTTTATCTGCTGGTTTCCATGAAGCCGATGGGGACATTATTATTATGATGGATGCGGACTTACAGGATGACCCCAAAGAAATACCCCGAATGATTGAAAAAATGCAAGAGGGCTATGATGTTGTATGTGGATGGAAAAAACGACGACTTGACCCCTGGCATAAGACATTTCCATCAAAAATATACAATGCCATTATTCGATATCTATTTCATGTAAACCTACATGATATTAATACCGGCTTCAAAGCGTTTCGAAAAGAGGTAGTTCCCTATATTCCTTTATATGGAGAAATGCATCGATTAATTGCCATATCTGCATCAGAATTGGGGTTTAAAGTAACAGAAATTCCGGTGGAACACCACCCGAGAAAATATGGAAAATCTAAATTTGGTTTCAGTCGCTTTTTCTTCGGGGCTGTAGATGTATACACCGTCTGGTTTTTATCGAGACATAGCCAGTCACCTTCCTATTTTTTCACCAAACGCGGATTAATGGCTATTGGATTAGGGATATTATGTTTATTGGGCGGTTTATCAGGTTTTTACTTAGATGGGGAACAACTTCACTATGTATTTTTAGGAACGGTCGGTTCTGTTTTTGTAGGTATTGGATTTTTAACCATTGGAACTGGTTTAATTGCAGAAATACTCCGCAGAGAATTTGCTATGAAACAAGACTTTTCTATTATTGAATGTGTTCTCTCCACAAAAAATAGTAATTTAAATCCAAAAGATTAACCATATACTTCAAATACAGGAGAGTTAAGATGATATATTTAACTTTATTGCTATTTACTTTAGGTTCATGGGAATTGCCTGCCCCAATAGATAAAGAACCTGTTCCATCAGCATTTTTCAAGGACCGTTTACATGCCTACATCTGGCTTAATTGGTCTGTCGTCCCTATTTCACGAATAGCAGATACAATAGGAGCGAAAGAAGAAGACATTCTCGCTATTGGAACACGAATGGGTTTACCCAAACCTTATCCGGTAACAGAAGAAGAAATGGAACGATTGCATTGCACCATCATACGCAGGAATTGGCATCTTCTCCCTTATGAGCAAATTATAAAATTGTTAAAATGGGATACCCAACAACTGGCTTATACACTACGCGAAGACGATTTCCTCTTTATTAAATTGGGAAACTTCAAACCCCAGTGTCCCTCTTTGACCTTTCAAGAACCTGATGAAGAAACTATTGCGTATGAAAAACAAATCGGCAATATGGTAAAAAAACTTCTTCCGGAAGGGATACAATGTTGGGGGGAAAAACCTTTCCATTTTATAGAAGAATTGTCGGATATTAATAATCATCAGAAAATTGAAGGCTCAAACAAAGAAATCCCTCGTTATTGTTCTTCTTATTTCTTAAAATATGGAGACCCTTTTGCAAATCTTGAAGAATCCTATCCTAAAGGATACATACAAAAATTACGAGCAAATGGTGTAAACGGAGTATGGTTACAATCTGTTCTTTACCTATTAACTCCTTTTCCGTGGGACATAGAAATAAGTAAAGGATGGGAACAAAGATTGGAAAATTTAAGAAAATTTTCCGAAGACCTGAAAAAAGAAGGGATGAAAGTATATTTATACTTAAATGAACCACGGGCTATGCCTAATTCTTTTTATGAAAAATTTCCTGAGTTAAAAGGGGTCAATGAAGGAGATTTTTCTGCTCTTTGCACATCTCATCCTGATGTGCAGAATTATATAAAAAATGCTATTAAAACAATTTGTGAAAAGGTCCCCGATTTAGGGGGATTCTTTACTATCAGTGCTTCTGAAAATCTTACCAATTGCTGGTCTCATCACCATGGAGAAAATTGTCCGCGTTGCTCAAAACGAAACCCTTCAGAGGTTATTGCGGAAGTTCATCAGATTATCCAATCAGGAATTGAGGCAGCAAATTCGTCATGCAGACTTATAGCATGGGATTGGGGTTGGAAAGATGAATGGGTAGAAGGAATTGTCTCAAATCTTCCTCCTAAAACAGCCATTATGAGCGTTAGTGAATGGGATATCCCTCTTACTCGTGGAGGTATCCATTCAGCCATCGGAGAGTATAGTCTGACAGAACCCGGACCGGGTCCCCGTGCTTCACGGCACTGGGAAATGGCTCAAAAATACGGACATCCTATCTTTGCTAAACTACAAATAGGAACAACATGGGAATTGGGTTCAGTGCCATACATTCCTGTCCTCGATAATGTTGCTACTCATGCAATAAATCTCCGTGAGAAGCATCTGAATGGTTGTATGCTCGGTTGGACATTAGGGGGTTACCCTTCTCCAAATATGCAGGTATTTAATTTGCTAATGGACAATCCAGAATATGACAAAGAAACTGCACTATTGCAGACTGCAGAAAAACGCTTCGGAAAAGCATTAGCACCTATAATGGTTAAAGTATGGAAACAAATTACGCAGGCGTTCAAGGAATATCCATTTCATATCATTGTTGTTTATCAGAGTCCTGTTCATGTAGGTCCCTCCAATCCTTTGTGGGTCAAACCAACAGGATACATCGCTACTATGACAGGGTTCCCTTATGACGATGTAAAAAATTGGTGCGGTGTATTTCCCCCGGAGATTTTTGCAAATCAAATGGAAAAAGTATCCCGTGGATTTATGAACTCGCTTGAAATGATAAAAACGGAAATGGGAAATATTAATATAGATAACCCAAAGTATAAGAAAAATGTTGAGCAGGAATGTCGAGTTATAGAGGTTTGTGCGCTTCATTACGAAAGCACGGCCAATCAAGCCCGTTTTGTTCTCCTTCGTAATGAACTTACAAATAACAATGTTTCTGATGATAGAAAAAAACAAATCATCGAAGAGTTAAAACAAATTATCCAGAGAGAAAAGGAATTGGCAATAAGAGAATATAATATACAGATTGCGGACAGCCGATTTGGCTTTGAAGCGACCAATCATTACTTCTTCGTTCCACTCGACTTAGTGCTAAAATCGCTCAATTGTGAAGAACTTTTAAATAACTGGATACCTCAAATATCCAAATGAAAATCTAAACAGTCTCTATGGAAAAAGCCATAATAAAAAAGCAATATAAGGGTATTATCTGTTACGATGGAGAGTTTTTTCACGGATGGCAATACCAACCGGATAAAAAGACGGTTCAAGGAGAACTGCAAAAAAATCTTTCCTTAATAATGAGGAAGGAAATTCATGTTCAGGGAGCTTCTCGAACAGATGCAGGAGTGCATGCATTAGGACAAACTTTTACTTTCTATTATGAAGGAAACATACCAACAAGATTACGCCATGCAGTATCTCAACTTCTCGCACCCCACGCTAAAGTTATGGAAATCGAAGAGGTACCATTAGAATTTGATGTATGCCGTGATGTGAAATGGAAAAAATATTGCTACACATTTGAGTTATCTAAAGAACCCAGTCCTTTTACTATAAAATATGCATGGCATGTCCCTTATAAGATTGATTTAGTCCTGCTCCGTGAATTATTACCAGAATTAATCGGAACTCACGATTTTGCTGGTTTCCAGAGTACTGGTAGTCAAATGCAGACAACCGTCCGTACCCTTTATTCTGTGGAATTAAAAGAAGGAGGTGTAATAACATCCATCAATTCAGCTAACTTATGGCACATTGAATTTGTTGGGAATGGTTTTCTTTATCACATGATACGAAATATCATTGGAACACTTATAGAAATTGCAAGAGGCAGGTTTCCAAAAGAATTTCTCTACAAATGTCTTTACGAAAATAAAAAATTTAATGGTCTCTGTGCCCCTCCTCACGGTCTTACCCTTGTTGAAATAAAATACTGATAAAAAAATCACTCTACGGTGGTATCATAGCTGGTATGGAAGAAATTAAAGAGATTAACAACTCTGAAGTCAATGAAGCGGGGTAAGCTTTTAATGAAACGGAATACAGAGTAATGATTAAACTTTAAAAGTATCCATAATAAAAGAACAGGTTTTATTAAAAAGAACCCTATATATTTGAAGAAATGAAATAAGATATGAGTAGAATAGCCATCGGGATTTTTCTGGTATTGTTTAATAAGAAATTCTATTATTCCAGAAGGATAAATAGTAGCAGGATGTTTTAAAAGATTTATTTTTGTTGGAGAGATAATTAAAAAGTCTTTTTTCGTATCATCATGCAAAAATTCAGGCATTTCCCTCTTAACTCGTTCGCGTAAATCTGTCCCCTCATAAAGAGTTAGGGAAAATAACAGGAAGAAATAAGGCTTGGGGATTTTTGCCAATGTCCGTACAGTTTCTAATTCATCCTCTTCGGTTTCATAAGGATTATCACAGATAATATCGTAATAAGGGACTATAGGATATTTATTCACTATTTTTGTAATATTTAAAAATTGTTCTTTTTTTATCTTACGATTATATATCTCATGGCTAACTCGTTCACAGCCACTTTGCAATCCTATATGGATTGCAGATAAGCCCGCATCTACAGCCAATTTTAACTTATCTTCGGTAATAAAGTTCGGAGTAGTTAAAATAATAAACGGTTTGTTTACTTTCTCCTTATATAAATTAAACAATTTTTCTATAGTCTCTTTCTTTTGAGCAAAAAGATTATCATCCTGCATTGAAATAAATAATAACGGTAAATCTTCAGAAACACCTGCACAGATTTCATTAATGATATGTTCTGGTGAAGCCCCTCGTAATGACCAATCGGGATATAATTTACCAAAAAATGAATTTAAGCAATAGCTACAACGGAAAGGACAACCTCGAGAACTTACAAGACGATAAATACCTCCTCGAAAGGCACTATACTTCATATACAATTTTCGGTCTAAAACATGAACTTTATCTTTAAAAAGGATGTAGGCACTTTTTGCCAATCGAGGGATATAAGGTAGTTGATTTAAATCCTGTATTAAAGGATTTAATGGATTTTGTATTACCTTACCATCTTCCATCCATGCCATATTATTGACAGTTTTTAATGATTTTCCCTCCTTAAGGGCATTGCATATATCAATCACTGTTTTCTCTGCTTCTCCCACACATACAAAGTCGGCATATTTTGTGCAACGAATAGGGTCTGCTGTGGGTTGAACACCACCCCAAATAATTGGGATATCGAAATTCTGTTTCAAATAAATAGTAACATCCCTTGCTGAACTGAATTCAGAAGCAGTTAAACTAATGCCTATCCATGCTGGGTTATATTCTTGAATAAAGCCTTTTAATGCTTCCAGCATTGGATGATTATCGGGTTGGAAACGATTTATATATAAGAGCCCCGATTCATAACCATTTTCCAATAAAATCTGGTGGAGGAGTTTCAGTCCTAATATATTTAAATTTTTCTGTAGTGATAATAATAAAACACGCATGCTGATTTTCTTACAAAAGAATTAATTAAAGAAATCTATGTAATTATAGCATATACTTTTAAAACATAGCCATAACAGATTTTTTTCTGCTACGGCTAATAGTTTTATTAAAGGTATTAACTACAAATCTTTAACTTGCTTTCGGGACAAAATAGGCAGTAACCTGTCCTTCCAACAAATTACCCTTCTTTTCATTCATTATTCGCAATTCTTGAATTTCTGACAGGACCTTCTCCACATCCCTTTGAGCACCACCTAAATCCTGTCCCATAATACTCATCAATGGGAATATTGTGTCTAACAATAGTTTACTTTGAACCGAGATAAGGTTATATCTTGGGATTGCAGGGTCTAATGGAGGTTTTAAACCAGCCATATAATTGGAGGTTTGTTTATCAAGAACCATATCTATCATTTTCTTTAAGACATCTACATTATTGCTGGCGATAACTTTATCCTCTACCATAACCATAGTAATCGGTATCGGCGAAGGGACCGCTAATTTTTTCAATGGGATATCCCGATAACTTTCATCCGACATGGAAGGAACGAGCATATCTAATAAACCTTTTACTTGTTCCACATTTGAAGCCTGTATAATCACGATTAAAGCAGGGAAATCACCCATTGCTGATGTAATAGCCACACCCATTTCATTTCCTAATAATCCCATAGCAGAAGCTCCATATTGAAGTCCCTGAGCTACTTCTTTTTTATCGCCCAATGCTTTTTTCACTTCCGGAAGTGCTGATTGATTCAGGTATGTCTTATACTCATTAGTAAATTGCAATAACAAAGTGGCTTGCGTATTATCAGGCAATATCTTGGGCAATTCCATCGGTTTTGCCTCTCCTAAAATACTTGTAGACTTGGGGCGTTTGGCTAAATCCATCAGGGTCCGAACTTCTAATTTTTCATTTGGATTTAAGGAGAAACAAACATATACGGGGTCTTGACCTTCAGGCAACATTTCTGTCCATGAAGTTGTTTTCAATTGTCCTAATAAAGCATACGGAGAAGATTGAACCAATGCAGGCATAAGTTGGTTTAACATAGGAATTAATTCCTCATCTTTTACAAGAGCAACACCTTCTGGATAAGGTGCCGATGGAATATCTACACCATAGCGAATAGCATAAGGAGAATTAAACCGACTGGCAACACCTTTTACCATAGAAGAGGAACCTAATGTTACATAGCCCCCTCCGATAAAATAGGCATAAACGCCATAATCCATTATTTTTGCACCGTCTACAATTACTTCCTGAGGTGCAGTTGCATTAATTTCAGGAATTTCAACAACCAACTCTTTTAGAGATGTTTCAACCTTTTCTTTGTCCTTCACTCCTAACATAACTGACCAATTCGGCTGTTTTACTTGAGTCCAGTCTATCTTTTGTATATCCACCTTTTTATCTGCTGTTTCTCCCTCTGGAGGAGTTAATAAAGCCTTCAAACTATCCAAGGAGGGCTTAAAATCAGCAAAGGCACCTATAGGTTTGGTTATATCAAATCCTCTTGCTTCCGCTACCTCTATTAAATTCTTTGCTTCTGGGACATCTGCAAAACTGGCTAATTGCCTGATTTGATTTTGTAGGAAGGAATCCACTTCATCAGCGGAATAGAAGCGTTTTGCTGTCTGAACAATTTTATCTAATCCATCCGCTAATGAGGGTAATACAATGCTTAATTGAGCATTTTCAGGTGTTAGTTTTAATAAAGAGGTTGTCGGAATACCTCCTTCCGCTGGTGGTAATGTCAACTCTTTAGGTTCGGGAGGTTTCGGTGGTGGTGTTTGTTCCGCAGGTCCACCGCAACCATTAAGCATAAATAATACACTTACCAATAAAATGGCACAGAAACTTAATAATACTTTTCTCATAACTTTAACTTTCATAAACTTTTCCTTATCATTAACATTTTTGTTATATTGAATTTACATAATGGATACATATTGGACAGCATATATGATATAAAAGGTTTCAATCAACCACAAATTATAATTCTTTTCTACGACTTCTCCCTTTACTCCCAAAATAAACCTTATATTCTATAGGGCTAAATCCCGTCGTTTTTTTAAATTTTTCTGACACTAATGAGCCATACCTAATACCAACACAATTACCTATTTCCGATAGACTTTTATCTGTATTCCGTAAAAATTCTGCTATCTTTTCTACCTGAATATAGTTTAATAATTCATCATAATTTATCCCGATATTTCTCTTAATCCAGTGACTTAATGCGGAAGGCTCCATCTGCATTTCTTCCGCAATAGATAGTAAGGAACAATTCGATATAAGTTTTTTCTCAAGAACAGAATAAAATTTAGCAAATCTTTCTTTTTGATTTTCCTTCTTAAAATTATTTGTTACGAAAGCAAAAATATCCCTTATCAGCTTCTTTATAAAAACTCTCAAAGTTTTGTCTTCAAGAAACAATTTATCTTTCATAAAAAAAAGTTTGTGTTTATTTATAGGATTATTTTCCGAACCTTCTAATAAAAATGAACTTAAAATATTCATCACCCATGTATACAATGAAAACTTTGCTTTCGCCAAATTTTTTCTCTGAATATTTAGTTCTTCTCCTTTCCCTCTCAAAACAAATTCTGCGAATTGTTTATTTTCCATCTGAAGTGCGATAAGGAGCATTTGTTTTCTTACTTTATCAAAATTTTCAATATATTGGTTTATATCTTTGACATCTTCTTCCCTCTCTTTTACGCGATATTTCTTATCATCAATTTCTGTTTGTTTACCAGTCCCTTCTGGAAATAAACGATTCCAATGAAATTGAAAACTCTCCTTCATCCAGAACATCACTTCTTTTACAGAATCTATAGAATGATATGGAAGAAATTTCAAGGATTCCATTTCATTCTCAGGGATATTCAATTTTAATTCTTTCAGGTTATTAATCACATTAAAATATAAAACATCCTCCTTTTCTTCGATATGAAAAGGACCAACCGTTAAAACGACACTATAATGATGGTGACTTATTAAATGAATGGAACCGCAACTAAAACCAATATGACATTTATAAAACAAAGGAATTTCTAAAATAGTTGCTTGTTCTGCACATCTATATCTGTCTATAAAACATTTTTTACCACCTACCTCCACAGACAATACAAAAGGACATAAAGCAAATTCTCTATCCGACCAGACTAAAAAATTCTGAGCAGTATTCAGCGACCAAATATGAACCGCAACCGCTGAACGAAGAATATTAGAAATGCGCTGATAAAGCGAAACAAAATCTACATTTAAAAGTCGCTTCTTGAGAATTTCTAAATCAATTTTATTAATGGTGTGGGATTCTTCTGTTTGCTTATCCATAACTGAATATCCCTCTCCCCAATAGATTGACGAACCAACCGTTCTACCAATTCATAATGATTGTTATTCTCACTTATATGAGCCAAAACAAGTACTCGAAGGGTATCATCAATAACCCAAGAAAGTAACTCTAACATTTGTTGATTGGACAAATGCCCAAACCTACTCTGTATTCGCTGTTTTATGTGAGCAGGATATATTCCGTTCATTAGCATATCCGGACAATAATTGGATTCAATTATTAGGCCATGGCAACCCTTCAATCTATTTACAATTAATTTCGAGGGATAACCACAATCCGTAGCAAAACCAAGTTTTGCATAATTATTGGATACGACATAATTTACCGGGTCGTTCGCATCGTGTGTTACCGAAAACGACTGGACATGAAATTCCCCGATATTTACGCTATCCCCGGACTCAAAAAGTTCAATATTTCTGTTATCATTGATAATTTCCCGCAAAGCGTTGTAGGTACCCCGCGTCATAAAAATAGGTATATCATAAATACTAACCAATCTCTTCAAGCCACATATATGGTCAGCATGTTCATGGGTAATAAAAATGGCTTCAATATCCTCAACGGTTCGTTCTATAGTTTCCAGCCTCTTTTTTATCTGGGGTAGACTAAATCCACAATCCAATAAAATGGATGCGCGTGCACCCTGTATAAAAGTAGCGTTTCCAGAACTACCACTTCCCAATACAGAAAAACTTAACATATAAATACAATCCTCTTATATCCTAATTTTATCTTTTTTAAACTGGAAAACCTTTGTTGTAAATGGTGGAATTGAAATATCTATTTTACCACCTTCATCAAAGAAATATTGATTTCCCTGAACTAATTCAATGACCTCTTTTCTTACAAAATGCGTATTTTTATATTTAATCGAACCCTCCCAAAGAAAATCTGCATGATTTATGATAACAATCTTTTGATATTCATCATCCTCTGTAAGTAACCATTCGCAGGGAGGACCCGAAATCATAAACGGCACAAGGCCTGTAAACAGAGAATCCAATAAATGAACAACAGCTCCCATCAATACACCAGAACCCGTTTCAAACCATGGAGCAAGACTTATATACAAATTCCCCTTACCCAGTTGTGTATGAACAATCAAAGGAGCATTTTGATTCGCCCACGCTATTACCTCTGAATTAGAATCTACATTAGCGGGAATAAAACGAAATGCCTCATTATTCCACTCATCCTTTTGCCATTTCCAGCGATAACCTGTATGAAGTTCTGGAAGCATTTGCACTCCACACCATTCATGGTCTTCCGGTCTGATTACCCCTGCGGAACATACCACGGTCCCACCATCACGAAGGTATTCAATCAATTTTTGTTTTAACTCTTCATGCAATACTAATGGTCCTAAAATAACTACTACCTTGTATGATTTCAGTACATCTACTCCAACTTCTTCGGTAAATACATCAAAAATATCACCCCAACGACTAACCCCCATCGGCCGATAGGGTGAAAGGTCTACATTATTTTCTCTTAAAAATTGGTTTGCCTCTTTACGATTCTTAAACTTTCCAAATGGAATGTATGCTTTACTATAAAAAACATTTTGTGGCAAAGGTGCATAACGAGGAGTAATACATGAGAGAGCAAACGGACTTGCAGGTGGGTCATTATCCTCATAATTTCCGAAAGGAAATGGGTCCATCACAAAATTGCTTCCCGGAAAAATCGTTGTAAAAAAACTATCAATCCCTCTTTCCCCCGGATTTCTTCTTAATCGTGCATAATTCCATGCAAACTGTTGTGTCTCCCAATAAGGAGGGGTAATCCACCCATGGTCTGAAGGAAGAATAACAGCAACGGGAACAACAGGAGTTCCACGCGGTATCTTTTGTATCCATCGTGAAAATTGTTCAAAATCTTTTCCCAATTGAGATAATCTTCCATCGGGATAACACAGCAAATCTCCACCTTCAATTGCCAGATAATCGGCTCCCGAAAAATAGGAAACCATCCAATTCCTTTGATGAAAAGAGGTAGATAAATCCTGAACACATCCATAAAAAACACCCCACCACAGAGAAAAATCTATTCCCCACGAACAATTGTATTGCTTCCCCGCACCACGGGTAAATGCTATACCGGTTTGTATATCTTCTATATCATCATTGGTCCGTTCTAATAAAACTGCTTCCAAACCCAGTTTTGCATAGATATGTGCACTGCTTGCATAACCACATCTCCCCCATTTATGGATATCAGGAGCATATTTTTGAACTTCGGCCAATCCTTCTTTCAAAAAACTTTCAAATCGTTTTAAAGCTTCCGTATGAGAATGCGGAGGTTTTTCAAGAAAACTCCTTGAAAAACCAACTCCCGAAGAATCTTCTTCCGTAAAACCTTCCCACACAAAATTACTTCCAAAAACATCAAAATATCCCTTAAGAGATTCTTCCGTTCGGGGGACCTCTTTGTTGTTATCTTCATAAAATCGTTTTCGTGTTTCAGGATGTGCCAAAAAGGGCGTAATAACAGGCATTAATCCTTTATTCTTTAAATATTCAAGATGTAATTTATTTCGAACAGGAGAGGAGGCTATTCCCCAGCACCATTTATCTTTACCTGCCCAATCCCATGGAACAGGAATATCCTTTTCATTTTCAGGGACAGAACTTTCTACAATTATTTTTGCTGTTTGAGACTTTCGGTTAGAATCTGTCATTTGAATTAAATTCCTAAATTTTATAAATAAAATTAAATTCTTGTTAAAATGTATAGAAGACTAATAATGAATACAATAACTATAAAATTATACTAATGAGGGATATTATAAATGGAAATTATTGATGTCCATTGTCATTTAGAAGCAGAAGAATTTCGTGATGATTTAGAAGAAGTTGTAAGAAATGCAAAATCGGCAGGGATTATAAAACTAATTACATCTTCTGTAAGTCCTGGACAATGGGAAAAATCGCTATGGCTTTCCCAACAATATCCTGAAATTGAATGCACATGGGGTATTCATCCCTGGTATATCCAAGAGGACTATTTTAACAATTTAAATCGTCTCCTAACTGATTCGGTAAATAAAATTGTAGCCATCGGCGAAATCGGTTTGGATTTGAAAATAGATAATCCCCCTTATGAATTGCAAGAAAAATTTTTTATCCGTCAATTAGAAATTGCAAAAGAAATTAATCTCCCCGTCGTTATCCATTGTCGAGGAGCTTTCTCCCAACTTACAGGAATCATAAATAAAATAGGTATGCCAGAACGAGGAGGAATTATTCATGCATTCAAAGGGAGCCCTGAAATAGTTGAACAATTAATTCCCCATAGAATTTTTTTCTCTTTAGGTTGTGGTATCACATACAGGTATAGTTCAAAAAGACAAAAAATTTTAAATCAAATTTATCCCGATTACTTATTAGTTGAAACAGATAGCCCGGATATTCCGCCAGCAGGTCAATCAGGTATGCGTAATGTCCCCTCTAATATTACTCTTGTGCTTACTGCACTTGCCGAATACCTAAAAATTTCAGAATCAGAAATAGCAAAAAATACCACAAAAAACGCAAAAAAAGTTTTTAATTTATAAAAAAATTTAACAATAAAAACAAAAAAAATACTATAAAAAAAATTAAAAATACATAAATTATTGCAATATAATAACTTATATTTTTTATTATTTTTTTGTTTT
>DAOSUS010000009.1 GCA_035378955.1 Candidatus Hydrogenedens sp.
CAACAATAGATTATATTGGTGTATATAATTCATCCCCTCGTGATTTGAAAATTTCCAAAAAAATAAATAATTATTAACTTTATTTTTATGATATATAAATTGGCAAAAAGGTATAAATATGTCATTGCCAGATATTTTAAAGAAGATTGTAAAAAATGAAGATTTATCCCGCGAAGACTATTACCAGGCTCTTTCAGAGATAATGGAAGGAAATGTTTCAGAAATCTTAACCAGTTCCTTTTTAACGGCATTATCTCTTCGTCCTTATAAAGGCGATGAATTGGCAGGTCTTTCATCAGCAATGCGAAAATTTGCTTTACCCATAAGTATAGATAAACATCCGATTATAGATACATGCGGAACGGGTGGCGACCGAAAAGGAACTTTCAATATTTCTACTACAACAGCGTTAGTTTGTGCGGGTGCGGGTATCTATGTGGCAAAGCATGGAAATCGAAGTGCTACCAGTTCTTGTGGAAGTGCAGATGTTTTAGAATATCTTGGAGTTGTTATTGATCTTCCCCCGGATAGAGTGGCAAAGTGTATTGAAGAAGTGAGTATTGGTTTTTTATTTGCTCGAAAATTTCATCCTGCTATGAAGAATGTTGCAAAAATCCGTTCGGAATTGCCTTTCCCAACAGTATTTAATCTATTAGGTCCATTATCAAATCCTGTATCTTTAGATGGACAGATAATAGGAGTTTTTGCCAAAGAATTATTAGAACCGATTGCAAAAGCATTGCAAAAGTCAGGAATTAAAAAAGGTTTTGTTGTTTGGGGGAATGATGGCGTTGATGAATTAAGTATTTCTGATAGAACAGATGTTGTAGAGATATCAGGAGATAGTATCAAACATTATCAGGTTTTTCCCGAAGATTTTGGTTTGTCAAGACATCCTATTGAAAATATTAAAGGAGGGACATTAGAAAAAAATGCAGAAATAGTTCGAAGTGTTTTGACTGGGGAGAAAACTCCGTATAGAGATGCTGTTTTATTGAATGCTATTTTTGGAATTTTAGTAAGTGGAAAAACATCCGACTGGAAAGATGCAATCCATATCGCGGAGGAATCTATAGATTCCAGAAAAGCGATGGATAGATTAGAAAACTTAATCAAATATTCACGCCAATTCGCAAAAGAAGTCCTTTAATTGGTATATTTTAGGTTATTAAGTAGCCCAAAATTTTTTAAATTAAAGAAATACAGGAAAAACAAAGATAACAATGAATAGTCAAATATATGATGTTGCTATTATCGGTGCGGGATGTTGTGGTGCTTCCATTGCCCGTAAATTGTCTACTTATGAAATATCGGTGGTTTTGTTAGAAAAATGTGTAGATGTCGGATTTGGTGTTACAAAAGCCAATTCTGGGATTATACACGCCGGTTTTCATCACCCGATTACATCATTAAAAGCCCGTCTGGAAATCCGCGGGAATTTAATGTTTGACCAACTCCATTATGAATTAGGATTTCCTTTTAAGAGGGTAGGAATTATAGTTGTAGCCTTTAGTATTGAAGAAATGAAAACCATAGAACATTTATATTCCCAGGGTGTAGCCAATGGCGTTCCCCGAATGGAAATATGTGGAAGAGAACGGATTTTAAGTTTAGAACCTCAATTAAATTCTGATGTCGTTGGAGGATTATATGCCCCTACGGGTGGAATTATTGAACCTTATCGTTATGTATTTGCTTTAGTTGAATCAGCACAAAAAAATGGGGTCGAGGTAAAAACACAATTTACAGTAGAACAGGGAATACGAGAAAAGGACTATTGGATAATTAAATCAAAAGAAGGGGAAATCATCAAAGCGAGATATGTGGTAAATTCTGCAGGGCTATTTGCCGATGAAGTCTCAAAATCATTTGATGCGGAACTTTTTGAAATTATTCCAAGAAAAGGGGAAGAATTTTTATTACAACGGAATGCAAAAGGTTTGCCCAATCATGTAATTTTCCCTGTTCCTGGTGCCCATACAAAAGGTATATTAGTTATTCCCACAGTTGAAGGAACATTAATGGTAGGTCCCACCGCTATAGAAACAGATGATAAATATGATTTAGAAACAACATCGCAAAATTTAGAAACCGTTTTTATGCAGGCAACTTATATGGTTCCTGCCATTTCGCGAAGGGAAATCATAACCTCTTTTGCCGGTTTAAGACCAACAATGAAAGGTAATGATTTTTATATTGAACCTTCTAAAAAACAACCGCATTTTATTCAAGTCGCAGGAATTCAGTCCCCAGGATTAACGGCTTCTCCTGCTATAGGGGACTATGTAAAAGACATACTAAAACAAGAGGGATTACAACTAATAGAGAAAAAAGACTTCGACCCATTTTTGCCTCATCCTATTAAGGTTCGTGAGTTAAGTTTTGAAGAATTAGAAAATGTTGTGGAAAAAGACCCTAAATATGGGCATATTGTTTGCCGATGTGAAAGTGTCTCCGAAGCAGAAATTGTCGAAGCCATTTCAAAGGGACATACGACCCTTGATGGAATAAAATTTTATACCCGATCTGGTATGGGACGATGTCAGGGGGCTTTTTGCACCTATAAGATATTAAAGATAATTTCACGAGAGACAGGTATTCCTATAGAAAAAATTACAAAACGGGGAGATAACAGTTGGATAATATCCCAACGACTGCAAACTCTTGCAGATGAAAAAGCAGAGAGATAGGAGTTTTTTATGCAAGAACGAAACTATGATGTTTTGGTAATAGGAGCAGGTGCTGCAGGAATGGCTGCTGCATTAAAGGTGGCAGAAGAGGGTTTGAAAACCGCTATAGTTGACCGAGAACCTTTTTTAGGTGGAATCTTACCCCAGTGTATTCATAATGGTTTTGGAGTACATTTATTTAAGGAAGAACTTACAGGACCTGAATTTGCCGAACGATTTATTCAAGATGTGGTTAAATCAGATATAGATATTTATCTGAATACGACTGCTACAAATATGGCGGTTCATCAACCTATAAAGCAAGTAAATCTGTGTAGTAGTGAACACGGTGTTTTTAGGATTAATGCGAGGGCTATAGTCCTTGCTATGGGTTGTAGAGAGCGAAATCGCGGTAATTTGGGTATCCCTGGAACAAGGCCTGCCGGAATATTTACAGCGGGTCTGGCTCAACGATTAATTAATATAGATGGCTACATGCCAGGTAAGCGGGTGGTTATTGTAGGGTCTGGAGATATTGGCTTGATTATGGCTCGTAGGTTAACATGGACAGGTGCAGAAGTCCTCGCCGTCGTGGAAATATTACCTTATCCATCGGGTATTACAAGAAATATTGTTCAGTGTTTGAATGACTTTAATATTCCCTTATACTTAAGCCATATCATTACAAAAATTGAAGGTAAAGATAGAGTAGAAGCAGTGGAAATAACCCCTCTGGAGAATGGTGCTCCGAATTATACAAAAACCTTCAAAGTAGAATGTGATACACTCTTATTTTCGGTAGGGCTTGTCCCTGAAAATGAATTAACACAATCTGCTGGAATTAAAATTAATCCTGAAACAGGTGGTCCCTTAGTAGACACAAGATTAATGACTTCTGCAGAAGGTGTTTTTGCGTGTGGTAATGTCCTGCATGTCCATGACCTTGTTGATTGGGTTTCCGATGAAGCACAGAGATGTGGAAAGGAATTAATAAACTTTTTGCAAGGGAAAACAGAAAAAATTGAGCAGGGGAAGGTTATTGTAGGTGCAAACCTGAAATATGTTCTTCCCAATAGATATAGATTGGGAGAGAAAAACCGATTTTCTATGCGTTCCCTGATTGTTCGTGATAAAGCAACATTGGTTGTTCGGCAGGGAGAAAAAACAATTCGTCAGTTTACATTAAGACATGTAAAACCTGCGGAAATGTTTCATGTGGAATTAAAGCAAGAAGATTTAAATGATTTGGTCTCTAACGGAGAATTATTACCCATAGAATTTTCACTTAGTTAATAGGATAAAACTATGGAAAAAGAAGTGATTTGTTTAAGTTGTCCTAATGGTTGTCATATTACGGTTCAAGAAACTTCTCCAGGGGTATACCAATTTCAGGGTGCAAAATGTGAACGAGGAGAGGTTTATGCTTATGAAGAAATAACAGACCCCAAACGAGTTGTTACTGCAGTAGTTCAAACCAACTCAGAGGAAATGCCATACATCCCCGTGAAAACAGACAAACCCATACCCAAAAGATACATCAATCCATTATTAGTTCAATTGTATAAACAAAAAATCTCTATTCCTGTTAAATGTGGACAAATAATAATTCAAAATTTCTTGGAAACAGGAGTTAATGTTGTGATTACTCGGACATTTCCCCTTAATTTTGGGAAATAGGTGACATGCCATTTTGTTTTAAAACCAATTCTATATCATTCTCGGTAATTGCACCTTCAAATTTTTTAATAAGTTTTCCTTCTGAATTGTAGATAATCGTAATGGGCAAAGCACCACTTATTTCTGTTTTTAAAACTTTTTCAAGTTCTTCAGGTTTTCCTCCTTCTAACAAATATACAGGACAAGGGAGAGCATTCTTTTTTAAGAATGGCTTTAAAACCTTTTCTTTTATTTCCTTCCCTTCTATGTTTATCAAATACAAACGAACTTTTTCTTTGGAGTATTTTTTGTAAATATTACCAAAATGAGGAAGTTCTGCAACACAAGGAGGGCACCAGGTAGCCCATAAGTTGATAATTATAAGCCCCGGTTTCTTTTCAGCAATCAAGGTTTCAATTTGGGTCAATTTGATATCGTAAATGACAGGTTCTTTTTCAGATTGTTCCCCTACTGCTAAAAGAAAAAAAGAAAAGGTCATCAAAAATAACATACAAAAAAGAGCAATGCTACATCTGTAATAAATATTTACCATAAAATATACTTTTTAGAAAAAACTAACTTTTCGGAACTCTTTTTATAGTGCAACCCCATGCTTTTGTTTCTGCTTTTTCTATCGGTTTACCCGCTAATAAGGCTTCGATGGCATTCTCGGTATATTTTTCTGTTGGCTGTCCATCGGGTCCTTTACGGTCATCAAACGCCCCATGGTAAACTAGCTTACCATCCTTATCTACAATGAAAATTTCAGGCGTTACTTTTGCATCTACTTTATCAGCATACTTATTTTCTACATCTTTTAAGATAGGATATGGTTTTTTTGTTTCAAGAGCATATTTTTTTATATCTTCAGGTTGAGTTTTAAAGTGAGAATCAATTCCAATAAAGACAACACCTTTTGTGCTATATTTTGCATGTAACTTTGCTAAATCCGGGTCTGCACCTCGAGAATAGGGACATTCTTGAGAACAAAACTCGATTACAACAATTTTCCCTTTGTATTGTGTTAATGAATGTTCTTTACCATCATAATCTTTTAAATTGAAATCAGGCATGGGGTCTCCAATATTCAGGGCTTTTATCTGGGAAGTTAACCCAAATACCATACAGATAAGCATACATATTGAAACTATGATGGCTGATTTTTTTGTTGCGTTGGTCTTTGTCATATTCGTATCTCCTATGGTTTATTCTTTTATTTTATCAAAACATTGCTTATTTAATGAATATTTCTCATTTTAAACTTATTATTTTGGAAACTTATTATTATTTATTGTATAATATGCTTTCATATCCTTGAGGAAATAAAAATTTCCCTTGTTTGATTATTTTTTTAAAGTGTGATACAATTTTCAAAACGAGCCCTATCTGATTGAGGATTACACCATTGGATATACTAAAAATAAGAATAATGGATATATCAGATAAGGGTTATCAGATTGATGAAATTATCAAGGTTGCGGAATTACAGCCTGTTGATGTAGAAGCACTTCCCATAGAAACAATACATTTAACTGGGATAGTAAAGAAAACAGGGAAAAACTTTTTATTTCAAGGGAAAATATCAGGATACTATAAGCATACATGTGACCGTTGTCTTGATGATATGCAATATAAACTGGATAAAGAAATAATTTGGTTATTTGAACGAGGACAAGGGAATATATACCTAAATCCTGTGGAGGAAAGTGACCGAAATGTTGAGAATAAATACAGGAGAGGTAAAGAAGAATTTGATGAATTGGCAGAAAAAAGAATGTTTCAAGGAGATGAAATTGATTTGACTCCCTATGTCTGGGAAGAATTGGTATTAGATATGCCTTATAAATTTTTATGCAGTGAAACATGCGCAGGTTTGTGCCCTGTATGTGGTGCAAATTTAAATCATGAAACATGTTCATGTAATATCAATTGTGAAGAGGAAAAAACACAACTTTCAAATACAAAATTATCTGAATTACTTCAAGGAATAAACCTTAACTTAAAGGAGGAGTAAAAGTGCCTGTCCCAAAACGAAGAACTGGAAAAGCCAAGAAAAATATGAGACGGTCTCATCATGCTTTGACAAAGCCGAATTTGGTTGAATGTCCACATTGCAGTGAGAAAATCCTTCCTCACCGGGTTTGTCCCAAGTGTGGGTATTACAAAAATCGTCTGGTATTGAATCTCGAAGAAGAATAATAACTCAAAACTTTAATTTGGAGATAAAACATGCGCATCGCTTTAGATGCGATGGGTTCTGATGGTGCTCCTGCTATAGAAGTGCAAGGGGCTGTGGAAGCCAGTTTAGACCAGAATTGCGACATTGTGCTTGTTGGCAATGAAGAGATACTTAAAAAAGAGTTAGAAAAATATCCCAAAAAGGGGAATATAGAGATAGTCCACACCCCGGAATATATTTCTATGCAAGACCAGCTTGTGCTTGCCCTTCGTCAGAAGAAAGAAAGTAGCCTTCTGGTTGCTTTGCGAAAACTAAAAGCAGGGGAGGTAGATGCGGTCGTAAGCGCAGGGAATACAGGTGCTGTAATGGTAGGTTCGCGAATTATACTGGGAATTATGCAAGGGATATCTCGGCCTGCGTTAGCCCAGGCATTACCAACAATTGGCGGAAAGGTTGTTCTGCTGGATTTAGGTGCTAATGTAGACTGTCAGGTTCGACATCTCTGTGATTTTGCCTTAATGGGTATTGCCTATTCTCATTATGCTTTAGGTGTCGAAAATCCTCGACTTGGATTGATTAATATTGGTGAGGAAATGGTAAAGGGGAGCAGTGTTTTAAAACAAACTTTCCAGATTCTAAGTAAAATTGAAGGGATTAAATTTGTAGGGAACGTTGAACCCAATGGTGTTTTTGGAGGAGAAGCAGATGTCGTTGTCTGTGACGGCTTTGTAGGAAATGTTATATTAAAAACGGCAGAATCCGTTGCGAAGTTCGTGGGTAATTTTATGAAAGAACAACTTTTAAAAAGTTCTATGAATCGTTTAGGTGCTGTATTAGCAAGAAGTGCTCTCCAGGAATTAAAGAAAACTGTAAACCCCAATGAATATCCGGGGGCTCCTTTGTTAGGTGTGCAGGGAATTGTTATTGTCCTACACGGTGCCTCTACAGCATTGGGAATTGCTAACGGTATTCGTGGAGCAGTTAAGGCAGTAGAATCGGATTTATTAGGACATATAGCAGATAATATAGGAAAGTTTTCATGTAAAGAAGTTTTAGACACAGAAGAAGAGAAAAACCAACAGAGTACAAATGATACTACTAATGAAGGCAAAGAACCAATAGATGTAACATAAGTTTTTAGGAGTATTTAAATGGACAGACATGAAACAATTACCCAAATTTTGGAATGCGAATGTGGTGCTAAAATATTGCCTAAAATAGAACATAATGAAATGAAGGGAACTTGTCCCCGTTGTGGAAAAATATTATCCGTACGGATAGAAAGACCTGATGGTGAATATTTATCTGCTAAAGATTCTCCCGCTCCTAAAGAAGAAATTCCTAAAACTGTGGTAAAACTTCCATTACCTGATGATGGATTAGAACCTACCGGCAGAAGCAGTCTAACCTTTTCTTCAGATATTAAAATTCGTTCCAGAGAAGCGGCTACATTAGTAAGTCGAGGCAAAATTGTGGAGGCAGTTGCCTTATACCGATGGATTTGTGAAGAGTGTCCTGAACATCGTGATGCTTATTATGGATTAGGTTTTTGTTATTACAAATTGGGCGATTTGAATCGAAGTCGCTGGATGTTAGAAAAGGCTGTAGAATTAGAGCATCCCAATGCAGGTAAACTCTTATTAAAAATTACACAGAAATTGGAAGAGGAAGAAAAGATTAAAAAAGCAAGTGATGATATAAAAACAAAACAAACACACATAAAAGAACCCGGAGAGTTTACTCTGGATGAATCCGAATGAAATAACCTCAAAGTTGAAACCTCTTGTTGACTATTTCCTCGAACTTGCAGTCTTTGAATGGGGATTATCAGAAAATACACTAATAACATACCGACGGAATTTGAATTCATATATTCTTTTTATCAGCGAGAAGAATATAGATGACCTCACAAAAATAAATTCACATTTTATTTTAGAATATCTTTTAACTCTTCAAAAGAGAGGTATATCCGCTCGTTCTTTAGCACAACATCTAAGCACACTAAGAGGATTTTATAAATTTCTTTATGATGAACAAATAATTGATAAAAATACTATTGATGGATTGGATACACCCCGTTTATCCAAAAAACTACCTCATTTTTTAACCGAAGGTGAAATAGAACAAATATTCAAGGTTGCAGAAACTTCCCCCCGAAATAAAGAAAGAGACCTTGCGATATTAGAACTTTTTTATTCTTGTGGTTTTAGGGTAAGCGAACTAACTCACATTACAATACATGATTTATCTCTAAATGAAGGAATGTTAAGAGTTCGAGGTAAAGGAGATAAAGTTCGCATTGTCCCTATAGGAAATGTAGCCATCGAAAAAATACAAAATTGGCTGAGGATAAGAGAAACAGGCAAAGTAAAATCATCTGCCGTATTTCTATCAAAAACAGGTAAATCTATGAGTAGGGTAACTTTGTGGCGGATTATAAAACATTATGCAATGTTGGCAGGATTATCAGATAGAGTAACCCCTCACACTTTGCGACACACCTTTGCAACCCATTTGTTAAATAGGGGAGCTGATTTGCGAGTGGTTCAGGAACTTCTGGGACATTCCAATATTTCTACTACTCAAATTTATACCCATGTAAGTGTAGAACGAATTACACAAGCCCACAAAAATGCCCATCCTCGTGCATGAGGAGTGGATTAATAAACAGTAAAGAAAAGGATTTTGTATGAAGTATCAGAGAGCCTTAGTTCGATTTATAATGTTTGCAATATTAGGATTAACGATGGAAATCTTATTTACAGGAATAGGTGGGCTCATATCACATGGTAATATAAGTATGAATGGACATTCTTCACCCTGGATGATGATAGATTATGGGTTGTTAGGTATTGTTACTCCATGGCTTAGGAACCCGTTAAAAGCCAAAAAGATTCCCTTACCTTTCCGAGCCATAGTTTATATGATAGGTATCTTTATTGTTGAATATGTGTCAGGCATAATCTTCCACAAAGTTTTAGGATTAAAAATTTGGGACTATTCCAATTTGCGATGGAACTTACATGGGCAGATAACATTAATGTATATTCCGGCGTGGTATTCGCTTAGTTTAGGTGTAGAAAAATTATACGAATGGGTGGACAAATCAGCATGGGCTATTCTTGCGAAATCCCCTGAAGGTTATACCCCGGAGTAGTTATTAATAAGACCCAATATTTTCAAGAATAATATATTCTTTTTCTTTTTTCACTACTTTAGGAATACAATTAGAAATATTGGTTTGAGAACACCAGCGAATATCTTCGTGGAGACCTATTTTACGGAGTTTATCTGCGTGCGGTGCAGAATTGAACAACTGTTCTATTCCTTCTAAATCGATTTTTTCCTTCCAATATTCATAATCGTCTTTTCCATGTTCTATTTGAACATCTAATAAACTAACGATATAACTTCCTGCAACCCAATCTTCTTGAGCAGAAAAATTTACATCGTCAAACAAACCTGCAGGAACAACAACAAAATCTTTATTCTGCTTTTTTAGAAAGTTACTTACTGCTTTTGCGTTAATAGTTGTAGCCATGATTAAAAAAGGAATGGCTTCATCATATCCTTCAATAAGGAGGCGGGCACCCGTTGTGGTTGTAAAGATAACTTCCTTACCTCGTGCATGTGTTGTTTCCCGTGGACTATTTCCATAATCAAAACCGGCAGGAGGCAACCCATTTCGTTCCCCATATAATAATGCGTTTGAGTGATAGGATTTTATGTGGAGAGCATGCGCTACTTCATCGGTAACTAAAATTCTTTTAGCACCAGAATGAAGCAACATGATAGCAGTAGCACTTGCTCTTAATGCATCTACGACGACAATACCTAAATGATTTGTTTTTCCAAAAATACAACCTTCTTTACCTTGTATTAAATAAGCAATCACATTCCAACCTTTATTTATTAGGCTATTTTTAAAAAATTTTAAAAATAATTCAATTTGTAATTTGATTTTTGAGTTTAAATTGTATATCTTAATATATCAATGTAAATATGGTATTCACAAAGCACTGCCCGTTGTAGCGCTTAGTGAGCCAGATAAAAACAATGGGGAGTAACCCACTGGAGGAACAATTATGGCGTTCAAAAAAGCAAAAAAAGAAGATAAGCCAATGACCAAAGCCCAAATCATCAGCACGCTTGCTGAAGCAACAGGGTTAACCAAGAAGAACATTAATGAAGTTCTTCAAAGTTTAGTAGAGTTGGCTTATGCACAAGCACCCGCCAGTTTTGTCATTCCTGGTTTAGGCAAACTGGTAGTGGTGGACCGTAAAGCCCGTATTCAAATCAATCCTCAGACCAAAGAAAAAATGAAGGTCCCCGCAAAGAAAGTTTTGAAATTCCGGATTGCAAAAGCGGCAAAAGATGCAGTTCTGGGAGCAAAGAAGTAAGTAGTATTGTGGTGTAAACAACATACTGTTACTGCGGTCTGCAAAGACCGCAGTACTTTTTTTATGGGAATAAATATTTCTAATATATGGTATAATTTTATAGTTGTACATATAATTAAAATTATTTGTGGGCTGAAATTATGAAAAGAAATAAAAGTATTTCTTGGGTTAATAATAGATTGTTAGTCCTGTTGCCTTTAATGGTAATATTAGCAATTGTTAAGGCGGAAGGAGATGTAGTTAATATAACCACTTTTTCTGAAGTGGGGGGAATTAAGATTCAAATTAATTTGTCTTCTGACCCCGAACTTAAAAAAGAAACCATAGGGGGACACACCTTTACTCATATTAGTTTTCCTGAAATGGGGACATCGGGTTCTATAGGTAATCCAGAATTACCTGCATGGAGAAGATATGTAGAAATTCCTCCTAATGCGACCGATGTATCATTAATTTATAATGTGCAAAGTCTTCCTGAAGAATTAGAAATTCAATACCCTATTTATCCCATTCAGCCTCCATGGGAAAAAATACAGGGGGTACAGAGACCCAAGTTTACAATAAATGATGATGTTTACAATTCCAGTGAGAAGCAAGGGGAAAAGGTTGCAGAAATAGAACCTTTTGGGAATGTTCGTGGAAAAAATCTTTATCAAATAACCTATTATCCTGTAAGTTATGACCCCTTAAATTCAAAAATTTATATCACCAAAAATCTTTTATTAGATATTCGTTGGAATACACCAAAAAACTTTTTGTCCCGTGATAAAAAGTATTTTTCAAAATATGTTGATGACTTATGGAACCCATATATTTTGAATTCCGCTTCTTCTATGGAAAAATCGGAAAACACAGGTTACAATATTCCTGTGGGAATGCTTGTTATTGTTGCTTCTCCTTTTATGGGGAATAGCAAACTTAATGAATGGGTTCAATGGAAGACACAAAGAGGCTTTATTGTAACTGTAGAAAATGTAGCAAATATAGGGACAAATTTTACAGCGATTAGGGATTATATTAAACAGGCATATAATAATTGGGATGTTCCACCTACATTTGTTGTTTTAGTAGGAGACCCTTACTACATTCAGGCGCCAGCAGGTTATGCCCCCAATAATCCCATTACGGATTTATATTACTCTATCGTAGATGGAGACGAATATTATACCCCAGATTTATGGGTAGGCAGGATTAGTGTATCGAGTTCAACTCAATTACAGAATACTTTAAATAAAATTCTTAAATATGAAAAAGCACAATGGACCCTTACAGAACCATGGTATATAAAAGCCTCTTTTTTAACAGGTTCAGATAACTATGAAATTACAGAGGGAACGCACAATTATGTGATTTCAAATTATTTTGAACCAGCAGAATTTGTTTCTCAAAAATTATATACAGTAACTTATGGAGCAACGAGTTCTGATGTAATTTCTGCGATTAATTCTGGAAGAGGATGGGTAGTATATTCCGGTCATGGTTCTGATATCAGTTGGGCAGATGGACCTCCCTTATCGCAAAGTGATGTTAATTCTTTAACTAATACGGTATATCCCTGGGTACTTAGTTTCGCATGCGAAACCGGACAATATGCTGAACCTGAATGTTTTGGAGAAACCTGGCAGAGAGCGTCAAAAGGCGGCGTTGGCTTTTTAGGGAGTTCTGTGACTTCCTATTGGGATGAAGATGATATGTTGGAAAAGTTTGTTATAGAAAGTTTCTTTTCATTAAAGAAAACATGGACAGCCGGGATGATACTTAATGGAAAATTAAAATTTTTTAATTATTATGGGGATACATCTACAACAAAACGCTATTTTGAGATGTATAACCTTTTAGGAGACCCTTCTACGGAAATATGGATAGGGACATTGCAAAACCCCTATATTTCCCATAGTTCTAATGTAGACCCGAACGGGTTGCCTTTATCCGTTTATATTGAGTGGCAAAATGCAGTTATATCTGTTTCTAATTCCAATACATTATTAGGTGCTATTCGTTCTAATTTCGGTAGTAATCTTGTTTCCTTTTCTCCTCCGGGAGTTGTTCCTTTAGTTAAATTAACTATAACAGGAAATCCCATAGTTCCCTATCAAGTAGATTTGCCTGTGGTGGTAGGTGCTGATGGTAGTATTCAATGGGATAAAACAATTTATAATGGTTCCGCATTAGCAACTCTTGTCCTGTCAGATGTTAATTTATCGGGACAGGGAGAAATTTCTATTCCAGTTAGGTCGGATAGTGGAGATAATGAACAGGTAATACTAACGGAATCTCAAGTTTCTGGATTTTTTCAAGGGACTATCCAACTAACAACCTTATCTACAGAAAATAACGATGGACTTCTTACTGTAATTCATAATGGTTTAATTACAGCAGAGTATTACGATGAACTGACGGAATCGGGTTCCCCACGAACAATCACAGCTGAATCTACAACAGATATTTATCCACCTCAATTACTTCACTTATCAATAGAGCCCGGTATTAAAGATGTGAATGTTCAATTAGAAACCGATGAAATTTGTTCTGCCCGTTTTGAATATGGAGGTCAATGCTCTGTTCCCTTTGAGAAATATGAGAATTCTCTCGCTATGAATACAAATCACAAATTCTTAATTACAGGATTAAGTTCGGATACGGAATATACATACAGAATTGTGTTAACAGATATTGCAGAAAATGAATATTCGACAGATTGTGGCAACTTTACGACTCTACACCAGCCAGATTATTTCACCTACTACTATACTTCAGATATTGTAGACACAGTTCCGTTGTCCAATCACCGAGTTATATTTGTTCCCGATGCCTCTTCGGATAAATATCATGCATGCTTGCAAAATATAAATGAATTTCCAAGAATCACAAAAAATGCGACGCCCATTACTCTTGGAGATGATGACTTTGCATTGATTGAATTTCCATTAGGTACTTATGTCTATCTATACGGGGTAGAATATTCTCAATGTTATGTGGGAAGTAACGGTTATGTTACCTTTACGCAAGGAGATGATGACTATGCGGAGTCTTTAGATGCACATTTCACTATTCCGAGAATATCGCTAATGTTTGATGACTTAAACCCATCTAAAGCAGGTTCGATTTTATATCAGTTCGATACTGATGCTTTTGTTGTTACTTTTTCAGGAGTTCTGAGGTACGGTGCAGGGGAAGCCAATATTCAATTAGAAATGTTTTATGATGGAACGATTTCTATCACATGGCTTAATTGTGTTTCCTCAGGTTTTATTACAGGACTATCTGGAGGTGGAGGAATTCCAACGGACTTTGAGTTAACAGATTTTTTAAGATACAAAGAATGCATACCCTCAGAAGGAGTTTTAGAAGGGGAATATGAAGGTATTAGTGAAGGTGAGGGAGTAGCAGAAGGCGAGGGAACTACCGAAGGAAATATAGAAGGAGTTATGGAGGGAGAAGGAGCCATAGAAGGTATAATAGAAGGAACTATGGAAGGTAGTGTAGATGGTGAGGGAAACATCGAAGGAACCCTCGAAGGTGAATATATTTTCTTCCATAGTTCAGATATAAATAGAAACGGTAAAATTGATTTAGATGAACTGTTAAGAATAATTCAGTTATTTAATTCGGGTGGATATCACTGTAATATCAACACTAAAATTGAAGATGGCTATCTCCCAGGTCCTGGAGATAATCACGATTGCCAACCCCATTCCAGCGATTATAATCCTCAGGATTGGGTCATTTCTTTCTCTGAATTAATTCGGGCGATACAAATATTTAATATCCAAAGATACTATCCCTGTCCGGGTGAAAGTGAGGACAATTTTTGTTTTTAATGAAAGTATAAAAAATCTTCTACAACAGCAGTTTGATTAATAGACACAAAATATCTTAAATTAATAGTGAAAATGTAAATAAATTCCTATTATGTAAAATTGTATGATAAATAAAGAAAAAATTTTTTATACGCGTGAAATTTCTGTCCTTTCATTTAACGAGCGTGTTTTGCAAGAAGCGGAAGATGAACGAAATCCCTTATTAGAACGGTTAAAATTTTTGGGTATTTTTTCTTCCAATATGGATGAATTCTTTAAGGTTCGGGTAGCCAGTGTTCAGAGACGCCTTGAATTAGGGGAGCAAAAGATGACATATCTTTTAGAAGCCATCGGGGAATTTTCACGCGAATTGGATGAACGATTTCGCCAGGCTTATGAAACAATTACCAGAGAATTAGAAAATCATGGTATTCGGATATTAACTCAAGAAGAATTATATGAATTAGCACCATCAGAATATCAATGGCTTTCGGATTATTTTAAAGAAAATATTCTTCATACACTTGTTCCTGTAATTCTACAAGATAAAATTCCTTTACCTCCGTTAACCGATGGTGCATTATATTTTGCGATACAGATGAATATGCAGGACAAGAAAAAATACGCCGTATTAGAAATTCCTGCTTCTCTTCCTCGTTTTGTAGAGTTACCCAGTGGAAATATTGCATATATTGACGATGTAATACGCCTTTTCCTTACAGATGTGCTGTATATATTCCCCTTTGATGATATTGAAGCCTATGAATTCAAAATATCGAGAGATGCGGAGTTGGATATTGATAATGATTTTTCAGAGGGTTATATTCGGAAAATGAGGAAAGTCCTGGAACAACGGAAAGGAGGTCGCCCTACCCGTTTTCACTATGATGAGAACATGCCTAAAAAACTATGTAAAAAATTATTAAAAGAATTGAAAATTACAGAAGAAGACACAGTGATAGCCGGGGGACGCTATCACAATATGAAAGATTTAATGAACTTCCCTGCCAGAAGAAAAGATTTGTTATTTGAACCTTTACCCCCCGTAAAACACCCCATTTTAGATGGTCCTCGTGTTCCTGTTTTAGATGTAGTGGAAAAACAGGATGTCTTGCTTACATATCCGTATCAATCATTTGACCATGTTATAAGGCTTATTCGAGAGTCAGCTATTGACCCGGATGTCGAAGAAATCAAAATGACCATTTATCGTGTAGCAAGTCAATCAAAAATTGTAAATGCTCTTATTAATGCGGCTCGAAACGGGAAAAAGGTGTTTGCATCCATAGAACTCCAGGCACGATTTGATGAACAACACAATATCCAGATAGCAGAACGTTTGTCAGAAGCAGGGGTTCGTGTGGCTTATGGTGTCCCTCCCATGAAGGTGCATGCAAAATTCCTTTTAATAAAAAAGAAAAACAAGAGTTTTGTGGGATTATCCACAGGAAACTTTCATGAAAAAACAGCTCGCCAATATGTCGATAGTATTTTATTTACATCTAACCCCGCTATTACGGAAGAAGTGGAAGAGGCTTTTAAACTTTTAGACCGAAGTTCCGGATTGCCTCCTTTAACTCCACCTGATTTTGAGTATCTGTGCATTTCCCCTTTCTCATTACGGAAATCATTGAATAGGTTGATTAATCGTGAAAAAGAAAAAGGTTCCAACGGATATATTTTCCTAAAAGTAAATCATCTAACAGATACCCGAATTGTAAAAAAATTAAAAGAAGCTGCCGATGCCGGTGTTAAAATTGATTTGGTTGTTCGAACGACCTATGCAATGCCTCCACATCCTAATATTTCTGCCATTTCTATTTTAGACCGATTTTTGGAACATCAGAGAATCTATATTTTCGGGAAAGGGGAACAAACAACTATTTACATGGCTTCTGCTGATTTGATGGAACGCAATCTTGATTACCGTGTTGAATGTGCTTTCCCCATTATTTCTCCAGAACTAAAACATCAAGTCTTGGATATAATTTCGTTCCAGATTCATGATAATTTTAAGGCTCGTGTTCTGGATGAACGACAAACAAACCGCTATGTAGAACATGGGAAAGGAACTGTTCGAGCCCAATATGCCACATACGAATATTTTAAGCAATCCGCAACGATAGCGATTGACAATAATGTCTAAAAAGAATTCCAATGTAAAACTTCATTTAAACTTCTCTTATGTGGGGATGGAATAGAAGCAGGATAACCTATAGCAACTAAACTAACCAAACGGTAAGATTCAGGGACATTAAGCAGCTTTAAGATAGAAGCACAGTATGGTTTTTTATCTCCTGCTACCCAACAAGAACCCAGACCTAAAGCACGGGCAGAAACAAGGATATTTTGTGTAGCCGCAGAACCATCTTCAATATAATACTTTGTATCTTTGCATACAACCGCTATACATGCCCCCGCCTCACTGATGAATTTGCCATTATCTGTTTGTTCGGCTACTTTTCTTTTTAATTCTTTGTCCACAATGACGATGAATTCCCATGGTTGTTCATTTCTGGCTGTAGCGGATAATCTTCCACAGTCCACAATAGTTTCTAATAATTCCTTCGGCACTTCTTTATCCAGATATTTTCGGACGGAGCGACGCGTTTTGATAGCCTCAATAGCATCCATATCTTACCTCCTTTAATAATAGATGTGGTTTCTAATTATTATAACGGTGCATCCTGTAAAATATCTAAACTTGTGCTTGTGCCAATACGATTAGCCCCTGCTTCTATCATAGCCACGGCTTCCCCATAGGTTCGGATACCTCCTGCCGCCTTGACACCTAAAAAATTTCCTACTGCTTTTCGCAACAGTTGCACATCTTCCACAGTAGCCCCTTTCGTTCCGTATCCGGTAGAAGTTTTGACAAACTTTGCTCCTGTCCGTATTGCCATTTCGCATACCGCAACTTTTTCGTCATTACTCAAATAACTTGTTTCTAAAATAACTTTTACAGGAACATTCCCTGCTGTTTTAACCACGATAGCAATTTCCTTTTCAACATAAGCAGTATAGCCTGATTTTAAAGCACCAATATTAATCACCATATCAATTTCTTGAGCCCCATTTTTAATGGCTTCAGCCGTTTCTGCCACCTTAATATGAGCAGTTGTTGCACCTAAAGGGAAACCAACACATACATCTACTTTAACAGGTGTATCCTTGAGTAACTGGACGCATAACTTTGTCCATGTCGGGTTAATACTTACCGCGTAAAAATTATTTTCTTTAGCTTCCTGACATAGAATTCTTATGTCATCCTCACTCGCGTAAGGACGAAGAAGGGTATGGTCTATCATCCTTGCTAATTCTTGTCGTTTAATATCCATAATATATCTACCTTCAAACCATTTATAATCTTAAAATGCTGAAACCTCCACTAATTTCAAAAACAGACCCTGTAGCGTAATCAAAATTTCCTTCTGCTATAGATTTAACACAATTGGCTACATCTTCGGGCATTCCCCATCGTTTTTGAAGTAATAACCCTTGTTGTATCAAGGCGTCATATTTCGAACGGACAGGTTCTGTCATGTCAGTCATAATTATTCCGGGGCGAATTTCAAATACAGGTATATTATACTCTGCAAGTCGGACAGCATAAAGTTGGGAAGTCATGCTTAAACCTGCTTTACTAATACAGTATTCAGCACGGTTGGGTGAAGCAGTTATGGCTGAAATGCTGGTTATAAATATAATGCGAGGTTTATAGTTCTCTTTGATACCTTTCTGTATAGAAGCAACCATTCGTTGAACAATTTTTTGAGTAAAGAAGAAAACGCCTTTCAAATTTGTATTAAGAACCTTGTCATAACTTTCTATAGAACACTCCAGAATATCGGAACGCTTGTCAGGTGCTATTCCTGCGTTATTTACAAGAAGGTCTATTTCAGGTAGTGCTGGAAAATGGTTAGAAAACCATACCTCCTGGTCTTTTAAATTCTCGATGTCAAGGGAAAATGCTAAACATTGCACAGGATAGTTTTTTTCTATTTCCTCTTTTAGAAGTCGAAGCCCATCGGGATTTCTTGCTATGGCTATTATGTTATAACCTTGTTTTGCTAATGTTAATGCAATTCCCTTGCCAATCCCTCTGCTTGCTCCTGTAACCAGAACAGTTAAATTTTTCATATATTGGACCCTTATTTTGATTTACACTTCATTCTGAAGCATTTGTTCCAATGTCTGTGGTTTTCTAATCCATTCGAATTCAAAAGGTGCTATTCGTAATAATTCTCCACATTCAGGAAAGGAATTGTAGTTTTTACAAGATTGACTTGAACAATATGCTCCCGCCCCTTCTACCACTAAAACATCGCCTATTTTTGCTTCTAATAGTTCTCTTGGGTCAAGACTTTCTGGGTCTCCCCGTTGAGGTGTAAATATATCTCCACTCTCACAACAGTGGCCTGAAACGATATACAGATATTTGTTTCGCGGACTGTCTTTCTCATGAGGGACAACTATTAAAGGATGTAATGCCCCATACATACTGGGACGAATGTTTTCTGTCATACCTGAATCAATCTTTATAAACCGATACCCTGTAGGTCCTGTATCAACTACATCAATAATACTACATAAAAGTGAGCCTGCATTCGCAACAAGATATGTTCCGGGTTCTATTTCCAAATGGAGTCGCCTACCATGCTTTTTCTCAAATTCAAAAAATGCAGGAAGTATTTTATTCCCGATTTCTTGCAAATTGGCTGTTTTTTCATCGAACATACGAGCCACTTTGTATCCACCGCCAAGACTAATTCTCTGGACATCAGGCATTTTTCCGGCTGTTTCTAAAGCCAAATGAGCACAACGAACCCAAACTTCCGGGTCTGAACCCGAACCTATATGTGTATGCATCCCTGTAATTTTTAGTCTATGTTCTTGGGCTACCTCATATACACGATGGAGATATTCATGCCAGATACCGAAACTGGCGGAAGGTCCTCCCACATTAGTTCGATTAGAAGACCCTGAACCCAATCCCGGATTAATTCGAACGCTGACCTCTGTCCCTGGAAACATTTCACCATAGACTTTTAACTGATGGATGGAACAGGCATTATACAGAACCCCTTGTTCTACTAACTCTTTTAAATTGTAGGGAATTTGTTGGGCTGTGATTTGAATATGTGATGGGGGAATACCTGCTTTAATGGCTCGTTCGGCTTCATAACCACTGCTGGCATCTATATGAAGTCCCCATGTATGAAATTTTTGCAAAATTTTGCGTGTAGGTAAAGCCTTCATCGCAAAGCGAGCCGTGAAACCAAAGGCATGTGGAAATGCTAATACTTCCTGAGCCCTTTGAAACATAGTTTTTTCGTCATAAATGAAAATAGGTGTGTTGTAATGATTTTTAATATGCAAAACTTCTTCTTCTGTTAAAAAAAACAAATGCTCCATTTACAATCCTTTCTTTTCAGTTGGGATACAGTATACAATTTCGATATTATTTAGATGGTAAATAAAATAAATCAGAACAATAAGATTTTACAACGATGGCACACGAGAAAAAAATTTATGAATGTTCGGAATGTGGTTTTGAATCCCCAAAATGGCTTGGTAAATGTCCTCAATGTGAATCCTGGAATCCTTTTTTAGAAAAAATTACTAAAAATCTTACAAAGAACAAACAAAAGAAGATAGAAATTCAGCCTGTTTCTATTTTTGAAAAGAACCATCTTGAAGAACAATCAAAAAGGATACTTACAAGAATAAAAGAATTTGACCGAGTTGTCGGAGGAGGAATTATTCAAGGGGCTGTAATATTGATTAGCGGAGAACCCGGTATAGGAAAGTCTACATTAGTAATACAGGTGGCGGGTTTGTGGGCAAAAAATAATGGGGCTGTATTATATGTTCATGGTGAAGAATCCTTTCATCAGGTAAAAGAGCGGGCACAAAGAGTGAATGCAGTCCATCAAAATTTATTTATGTTCCCATCAACAGATATGACCGATATTCTTTCAAGCATAGACACAAATCAGTATTCCTTAGTCATTATTGATTCCATTCAAAGTATTAGCAATCCAGAAGTAGATTCCTTACCTGGAAGTATTACGCAGGTTCGGGAATGCACTTATGAATTAGTCCAGAAAGCAAAACAATTAAATATTCCAATGATTATCATTGGACATATTACCAAAGAAGGTTATATTGCCGGTCCTAAAGTTTTAGAACATATTGTAGATACGGTTCTTTATTTTGAGGGGGAAGGGAAACATTCTTTAAGGGTCTTACGGGCAATAAAAAACCGATTTGGTTCAACCCATGAAATTGGTGTATTTGAAATGTGTTGCGAAGGATTAAAAGAAATAGCCGACCCCAGTGCTATTTTTTTACAAGAAAGGCCTTTAGGGGTGAGTGGTTCTATTGTGTTTCCTATGGTAGGAGGTTCCCGTCCTTTGCTGGTAGAAATTCAGTCCCTGGTTGGAAAAAGTCGAATTCCTCAACCCCGTCGAGGTGTCATGGGCTTAAATAGTCAAAGGGTATCTTTGTTAGTTGCTATTCTTGAGAAAAAGGCAGGTATATATCTTTCCGATAGGGATATCTTTGTTAATGTTGCAGGTGGAGTGTTTGTTGACGAAACTGCGGTTGACCTACCTGTCATAATTTCTATGCTGTCCAGTTTTTTGGATATTCCTCTTGCTTCGGATTGGATTGCTTTTGGAGAGGTAGGCTTATCTGGGGAAATTCGTCGAGTAAATGGGGCAAGAATTCGACTTAATGAAATTGCAAAATTCGGTTTTAAAACCTGTATAATTCCAAGAATAGAACCATCAGATATTCCTGATAAAGCAGAAAGTTTACAAATTATCTCTTTGGAAAATATAAAAAAATTAAATCAATTGTTTGAAAATCGGGAGAAATCTCATGAGTAATATTCCAGATACAGATGAACTATTTAAAAAAGCATTACAAATGGTTGCCCCGGGAAGTCGAATTCGAGAGGCTCTATCGGCGATTATTCAAAGTGGGATGGGTGCTTTGCTCTGTTTTGGGGAACCCCGCAAACTATCTCAACTTTCTGAAGGGGGGGTAGAATTAAATGAAGAATTAAAACCCCAGTTAATTTACGAACTCTCAAAAATGGATGGGGCTATTATTCTTAATGCAGATGGAACCGAAATTTTATATGCAAATCGTTTCTTAAAACCAAATGCAAAAATTCCTTCCGATGAGACAGGAACACGACATCGTGTTGCACAACGCATGGCTCAACAAGCACATTGTATTGTGGTAGCCGTATCTCAAAGGCGTTCTTCAGTTACTATTTATGTTAATGACCGAAAACATGTATTGGCTACTTTACCTACCCTGTTAAGTCGTGCAATGCAGTCTTTGCAAACGATTGAAAGATTTTTAGTAACAATGAATCAATCCCTTCAGGATTTAACTCTTCGAGAATTCCAAGATGTCGTGACAATTTTTGATGTGTGTAAAACGATACAAAGAACTCAAGTCGTATTACGACTTGCCGATGAATTACATCCCATTATTCTTGAATTAGGAACCGAAGGTAGATTAATTCAAATGCAACTTAAAGAATTACTCATTCCTATTCCTGAAGCGGAATTGGTGTTAAAAGATTACTACCGCGAACGTCCTGGTATAGATTATAATACTCTTCTTGAAAAGCTACATGCTCTAACACAAGATGAATTGCTTGATTTAGGGAATATAAGTCAAATATTAGGATATGGCTCAAACCTTCGTTCTATAGATACATATTTAACTCCTCGTGGGTATCGGATTTTGACAATGACACACCGATTACCATCAGCATTAATCGAAAATTTAGTGGCAAAATTTGGTGGAATTAAACAAATACTTCACGCTTCCAAAGAGGATTTAATGGAAGTAGAAGGAGTTGGAGATGTTTTGGCAGAACGAATTCGGAGCAGTTTGAATTTATTGCGTAGTCAAATGGGGTTGGAATTTCGGAGGTAATATGAATAAACTTCATGAATGTCTTATAACTTTACATAATCTCGTAGCACCCAATCATTACAGAATGGTATTGCAAAGCAAAGAAATGGCTATGCAATCATTACCCGGTCAATTCGTTATGTTAGAAGTTTCCCAGGGATACTACCCTTTTTTACGCAGACCTATGTCTATAGAACGGATTTTTTCAGATGGTGTCTCTATTCTTTACAAAGTATGTGGTGAAGGGACAAAAATTTTATCCACATTATCCGTAGGCGAAAAAATTAATGTTCAGGGTCCGTTAGGAAATTCTTTTCCTATTCCGAAAGAATATTCCCACTATCTTATTGTTGCAGGGGGTATAGGAGTAGCCCCTTTCCCTGCATTAGTAGAGGGAATATTAAAGGTTCGGGGAATTGCTCCGGAAATTATTTTAGCAGGGAAGGATTTCCATCATCTTTTGTGCGAAAAAGATTTTCGACAGATGGGATGCAAAATACATCTTGTAACTGAAGATGGAAGTGCCGGAGACAAAGGACTTGCAACAGATGTCCTTGAAACACTCAATCTGCCAGATTCCACCATTGTATACACATGTGGTCCTCTACCAATGATTAAGAATGTTCATAAGATTTGTGAGCAAAAAAAGTGGCTTTGCTACGCCTCTTTAGAGGCAGAAATGGCTTGTGGAGAAGGTGTCTGTTTAGGATGTGTTCTTCCCGCAAAGATGGAAGTTGAAAACGAAATGATGGCTCGTGTCTGTAGAGAAGGACCCGTGTTTGATACACAGGTAATTCTCTGGGATAAAATTGGAGAAAAATGAAATATGGATATAAACCTAAATGTATCTATAGGAAATCTTATACTAAAAAATCCCATAACTGTGGCTTCAGGGACTTTCGGTTATGGAGAAGAATATTCCGAATATTTTGATATATCTGAATTGGGTGCTGTGACCATAAAGAGCCTTACTTTACAACCTCGTTTGGGCAATATCCCTCCCCGTATTGTTGAAACCCCTGCTGGAATGTTAAATGCAATAGGACTTCAAAATGTTGGAATTGACACTTATTTAAAAAGCAAACTCCCATTTTTACGAGAAAAAAAATGCACCAATATTGCCAATATTTATGGGACTTCTATTGATGAATATGTTAAATTGGCAGAACGCCTTGAGAAAGAGGGTGGTGCTGATGCTATAGAAATGAATTTATCATGTCCAAATGTCCATGATGCTAAAAATAAATTTAAATGTCCTCTTATTGCACAATCTCCCGAATGGGTAGAAAAATATACTCTTGCAGTCCGTTCCAGTGTAAAGTTACCGTTAATTGTTAAACTCTCCCCAAATATCACGGATATTACAGAACCTGCTTTATCGGCAGAGAGAGGTGGGGCAGATGCTATTTCTATCATCAATACATTACTTGGAATGGCAATAAATCCTGAAACAAGAAAACCCAAATTAAAGAATGTCGTTGGGGGGCTTAGCGGTCCTGCAATTCGTCCTGTTGCCTTAAAAATGGTATGGGATGTAAGTAGAACAGTAAAAATTCCTGTAATAGGGATGGGTGGAATTTGCACTGCTTCAGATGCTTTGGAATTTCTTATCGCAGGAGCAAGAATGGTCGCAATAGGTTCTTATTTATTCCGTGACCCGTTGGCTCCCATTCGTATTATACAGGGTTTGCGAGAATACTGTCTTAATAACGGTATAGATGATATTAACAAACTTATTGGTTCTGTGATTATTGAATAGGTAGAAAGCAGGTATATGTCAGAAAAAATTATTATAGGATTAGATATTGATACAATAGACGAAGTTAAGAAAATCCTTGAATTATGTCCAAACTGTGTATGGTTTAAAGTAGGTAGCCAGTTATTTACTCGATGTGGTCCTCAGGTAATTTCCTTACTTAAAGAAAAAAATAAAAAGATTTTTCTTGACTTAAAATATCATGATATTCCGAATACGGTAAAAAATGCAGTAAATTCAGCAAAAAGTCTTGAAGTAGATATGTTAACAGTCCATGCATTAGGCGGAAATAAAATGATAAGATACGCAAGAGAAACAGTGGAAGGGAGCCCAACGAAGATTATTGCTGTAACTGTTTTAACAAGCCATACAGAAGAAGAAATACAAAAAGAATTGGGAATTAAATGGAAATTAGAAGACACTGTATTTAATTATGCCAATATGGCTCTTTCTTCAGGGGCTCATGGAATTGTATGTTCACCTATGGAAATATCACTTTTAAGAAAGAAATTAGGTGTAGAGTTTTTATTAATTACGCCGGGTGTTCGTCCTGTATGGGCTTCAGACACTCATGACCAGGTAAGAGTTATGACCCCATCCGAGGCAATTTCTCGGGGTGCTAATATGTTAGTTCTTTCCCGTCCTATATTAAAAGCCGAAAACCCCCGTTTAGCATTTGAGCGTATTGTGAAGGAAATTGAAAATGAAAAATGAAGAAGTTTTAGACTTATTTGTTCGCCATAAAGCCTTACTTGATGGACATTTTGTTTATGCCAGTGGAAGACATGGAAATCAGTTCTTGCAATTTGCCCGTATATTGCAATACCCCAAAGTTGTAGAAAAATTATGTTATGAATTATCTCAATATTTCAAGAATTTACAAATTGATTTAGTTACAGGTCCTGCTACGGGTGGTATCATTTTGGCACATGAGGTAGCCAAACATCTGGATTGTCATTCCGCATTTCTTGAAAAAGAGCCAGAAGGGGGTATGGCTATGAAAAGGGGGTTTAAGTTGGTCAAAGGTTGGAAGGTAATCGTTGTGGAAGATATTACAACAACAGGTGGTTCTGTGAAGAAATGTATAAAACATTTGCAGGAAAGGGGTGCTAATGTTGTTGGTGTGGGTTGTATTGTAAATAGAAATCCAGGGAATGTTTCGTTCGATGTGCCATTTTATTCTTTAGCAGAAATCCATTTAGCGAGTTGGTTACCGGAAGAATGTGAACTATGTAAAAAAGGAGAACCTATTACAGAGCCCGATAATATACTTCTTCATTGATTTCTATATAACTTCATTGGGGGTGTCTATGAAGGAAAAAGAAGTTCCTCAACAATACTACAACACAAAAATGATAACACGATTAACCGTGCTGGGAGGGAGTAGCGTTTATATCCCTGTTTTCTTGTCAGCCCTGATGCAGAATAATGTTCGGATTAAAGAAATAGTTTTAGTAGGTAAAAATTCAGAAAAACTAAATATCGTAACATCTTTTTGTAAAAGAATGGTCGATAATATCGGATATCCGGTGCAGATTAAAGAAACCACTTCGATAGAAAATGGAATAGAAGGGGCTCAAATTATTCTTAGTCATATCCGTGTAGGTGGATTTCTTGCCAGAATTGATTATGAAAAAAGACCTGTAAACTATGATTTAATTGGAGATGAAAGTTTTGGAGCGGGAAGCTTTCTAAATGCTTTTTACACAATACCTGTGATGCTCGAAATAGGTAAAAAGATATCTTCCATAAACCCAACAGCCCATTTAATAAATATGACCAATCCGATGGGACTTGTCGTAGAGACGCTGACGCGGTTTGCAGGATTAAATCATGTTATTGGTATTTGTGAAACCTCTACTTCTTATAAAAGAATTATTTCTCAATTATTCAATATCTCGGAAAAACATATCCGCATTCAATATATAGGGCTTTATCATTTGGGTGCTATTTGCGATGTATATCTAAATGGTAAAAGCATTATGATAGAACTTATTGATAAGTTGGAAAAGGAAAATATTCCTTTGTTTAATAAAGAACTTATCTCCACTTTTAACATTATACCTTCCAGAGCATTAAACATATTTTTAAGAAAAAGTGATTATTTGAAAGAACAAAAGAAGAAATCACAATTTCGTTCGGAATTCCTTTATGAGCATGAATCGAAAATATTGAGTATTTATAAAGACCCGAGAATAACGACAATCCCTGATGTTGTATATGAACGAAATCCATCGTGGTATGATGAAATCATTATTCCTCTTATTTGCGCTTTACAAAGAAAGAATCCGGAAGAACATATTGTTTGTATTCCGAATAAAGATTATTTATCGGAATTTCCTTTTGATACTTCCGTTGAAATACCTTGTGAAATAAACAATAAAGGGTTAAAACCTTGCATCCATACCAAATTACCAGAAGTTTTCCGAGGTTTACTTCTAACCGCTAAAGAAAGTGACCGGCTTATAATAGAATCTATTGTCAATAAATCATATAACTATGCTTTGAAAGCCCTCACTATTAACCCTTTTGTAGATTCCTTTGATAAAGCAAAGTTATTCTTAGATGAATTTATCCAATCAAAAAAGATAAAATGGTTTAAATAAAAATATAAATTACCTTTTTATATAACGATTAAAATATAGGTGTGTTCCTTGTTTATGGGATATTGAATGTGTATTATGGTTATAATATTTTTAGATGTAACCAAAGAAAGGAATGTTATGGATAAGATAAAGGACTTAAAAGCAATGATGTCTGTAATGCTGTTTATAGTTTTACACGCTGTATTTCTATCAATTTTTGCTGATGAAATCAAAATAACGGGAGGAAAATCCTTAAATGAACTATTAAATTCAAACAATTTAGTTACTGTAATCATAAAAGATTCAGGAGCAAAGGATGTAAATCTTCAACTTGTGGAAATACATGACCAATATCTTGCTTTTGAGACAGAAAAAGAAGATAGAGTTACTTATCGTTTAGACCAGATTGCTGAGATTATAGTACAATCAGAAAAGAAAGAAAGACCATCCATACAACTTTCACCAGGTGTAACACTTAGAACAGAAGACAAAGTAACGGTAGAAAGGGCATGGAGTAGATTGGATGAAATATTTAAATCTTCCGAAGGAAACCAGGACCTGAAAGTAGAATGTGCTGTCTTATTAGTATTGCACGGTTCTCAAGAAGCGATGGAATATTTGCAAAAATTACTCTCTTCAAATGAGATAACAACACAGTTGGTCTCTGCAAGGGGTATGTATTTATCGGAAAATCAAGTTCCTACGGCATTACTGCGGAGCGGATTAGAACATGGAAACAGGTCGGTTCGAATTCAATCGGCTATTTTAAGTGGGTTGGTAGGTTATCGTGATGGAATACCATCGTTAATGAATATGTTACAAGACCGTTCGGGTGAAATCAGTGGACCTTCTGCACGAGCATTGTCTTATTTGGGTGTTCGCGAAATTATTCCAAAACTTTTAGAAATGCTTATATCACAAAACGGGGAAAAATCTGAATCGGCAGTTTATGCTCTTGTTACACTTGGAGGTGATGATATTCGAGAACAATTACTACAACTTCTTCCAAGATTGGAAGGTATGGCAAAGTATAGAACTATAAAAGCACTGTTCTATCTTAAAGAACCTCAGGGTAAATCTCTTCTGTCTCAACTGTATGAAGAACAGGTAACACTCCGTCCCGAAATTGCTCTTATTCTGGCAAAAGAACAAGAATGGAAAGCCCAGCAATTTTTAAGAGCCCGCCTAACTCGAAGAGAAAATCCTACTGATATAAATCTCATTTATCGTGCGAAAGCAATTACCGCCTTATATCAAGGTGGAGACCCTACAGTTTTACCTCAATATCAGGAATTAATGAGGGAGGGAAGTCCCGTCGTCAGGAAAGAAATCTGTTATCTTATTTTTAAATTAGGGGATAAGAATTTGTTAAAAATATTACCTTCATCTATAGAAAGTAGAGATACGGAAGTTGCTTTTGAAGCCTGTCGTGCTGCTGTGGGTGTTACTTTACCCAAATACCGTGAAAGATACATTAAATTAAAAGGAGAACTGTGAAATCCAGAGTTCACATTGTAATTTATGGTATTGTTCAAGGAGTTGGGTATAGATACTCGACTTATCGAAAGGCTTTACAATTAGGTATTACGGGTTGGGTCCGTAATAAAAGTGATGGTAGTGTAGAAGCCGTTTTTGAAGGTGCTCGTGAGAAATTAGAAGAAATGCTTTCATGGTGCCGAGAAGGTCCCTCAGGTGCCTATGTCTCTGAAATTAAAGTCCAATGGGAAGAAGGCGATGAAAGATATAATAATTTTGAAATACGCTATTAAAAATTGAAAAGATTAAGGTCTGTTAAATGTCTGAAGACAAGAAAAGCATATTGGAAAAAATAAATAATGAAATAACAAAACTAAAAAGTTTTATAGAAAAAGACCAGGAAGCGATAAAAAAAATTAATGAGTTACTCAGTAAGGCAGACCAGCGACTCAGGGAAGAGACAGAAAATTATGACCGTTGGATGAGTGTTATCGAAAATTTAGAAAATTCACTGATAGAAACACGAGGAATACTTCAGGGAAGAATTGTTAATCTTCAGAAATTACAAAAAGAATACCAGGAACTTCTTATATCTTCTAAACCGGAGGAACCGGTACTTCCGGATATCCCACTTACAAAAGAGGAACAAGAACTTATTAGCGAGAAGGAAATCAAAGATAACAAATTAGCAGAGTTAGTTCTCGAAACTACTGCAGAAAAATGGGGAGAAGTGAGTTTAGGTGACTTATCGCAGATAATTCTAAGTATGAAATCTTCTTCTGAAGGAGAGGTAGAAAAAAAGACAGAAGAAGATATAGAAAACACAATCAGGTCCGAACCTGTGTATTTACAACTAAGAAATTTGCTTGTTTCTGGCTTAAATAAAGTGTGGAATAATAAAATAGAAATGCTTACTCCTCAGGAAAAAACAATGATATTAAAAATTTACCAACATCTGGGAAACAAGAAAAATAGGAATACAAAGGAAGATAGGTTGTTTCGTGTTATTTCTGCTGCTGTTAGAATGGCTTCTCAAAAACATCGACCAATATAAAACATAAACTGCAAAATTGATTTTTTACCGATTTTTGAAACATAATAGTCCATCGGTTATTCAAATTAGATACAAATAATTATAAACAATTAATAAGAAAGGGTTCGTATATGCAAAATGTTTTTGGTTTCTCTTTTTTAGTGCCGTTAGTATTGTTAGTGTCCATTATTTTATTAGGGGCAAAAGTTTCCCATGCAGATACTGAATTGTATAAAGGAGGTGCCCCGAACGCAGAAGCCATTGGCTGGAGAATCGGCTGTCAGGCTTATTCTTTCAACCGTTTTACTTTTTTTGAAGCAATTGATAAAGTTTCAACGATTGGACTTCATTATATTGAAGCGTATCCTGGGCAAAAACTATCCAATGAAACCGGTGATGTTAAATTTGATCATAGTCTCTCTCCAGAACTCCAACAGAAAGTGAAAGAAAAGTTAGCCTCTGCAAATGTAAAACTTGTGAACTACGGCGTTGTGGGACTATCTAATGATGAAGCAGAATCTCGCAAAGTGTTTGATTTTGCAAAAGCCATGGGTATTGAGACTATCGTTTCTGAACCTCCTGCCAATGCTATGCCATTAGTAGATAAACTTTCTCAGGAATATGGTATAAAAGTGGCAATACACAATCATCCCAAACCTTCTTTATATTGGGATTATAAAAAGGTTCTGGAAGTTACGAAAGATGTAAGTCTCAATATCGGTTCCTGTGCTGATACGGGACATTGGATGCGTTCCGGTATAAAGCCTCTGGAAGCCATTCAGGCATTAGACAAAAGAATTATTTCATTCCATCTTAAAGATTTAAATGAATTTGGCAAGAGGGATGCACACGATACTATTTGGGGAACAGGGCAGGCAGATATGAAAGCCATTTTAACACATCTCTACCAAAAAGGATTTAAAGGGGTTTTCTCGATTGAATACGAGTACAATTGGGAAAATTCGTTACCTGAAATATCTCAATGTGTAAAATATTTCGATGAAGTTGCCAAGGAATTATCATCTAAAAAGTAAATTTAATTCTCTTATAATATTTATATAGAATGGAGATGGGAATACCATCTCCATTTTTTTGTGTCTATATAGTTAAAAAGAAAGGAAAATACCATGAAATTAGTAGTTAAGTTGATAATAATTATGTTATTGATAATCCCTGTTTTTATTTGGGGAGAAAATAACTCTACCACAGTTTTCCTTTCCGGCGAAGGGGGATACAACACTTATAGAATACCTTCTTTGATTAAAGCACAAGATGGAACTTTGATTGCCTTCTGTGAGGGGAGAAAAGATTCCGTGTCTGATGCCGGAGATATAGACCTTATTTACAAATTTTCTAAAGATAACGGAGATACATGGAGTGATATATTTGTTTTATGGGATGATGGAAAAAATACCTGCGGTAATCCCTGTCCTGTAATAGATAAAAATACAGGAGATATCATTATCCTAATGACATGGAATCGGGGAGATGATAATGAGATAGAAATTATTAATGGTATATCAAAAGATACCCGTCGTGTGTTTATTTCTCGTTCCGTAGATAATGGACAGACATGGTCAAAAGTTGAAGAAATAACAAACTCAACGAAACATCCTGACTGGAGTTGGTATGCTACAGGACCTGGAGTAGGAATACAGATGACGGGAGATAAATATAAAAATAGGCTTATTATTCCTTGTGACCATGCTAACAAAAAGGATAAACAATGGTATTCGCATATTATATATTCAGATGATGGCGGTAAAACATGGGCATATAGCCAACCAATAGGTATTAAGACCAATGAATGTCAGGTCGTCGAAATAACGGATAATAAATTGCTTATTAACATGAGAAATTACAATCGAGAATATCCATGTAGGGCTACTTCTATTAGTGAAGATGGTGGCTTATCATGGTCTAATTTAAGTTATGATTTGGAATTGATTGAACCTGTATGCCAGGCAAGTTTGATTAAACATCAGTCCGAAAATAGAGAATACCTGATTTTTTCTAATCCAGCAGATAAAAAAGAAAGGATAAAGATGACAGTAAAAATAAGTTCTGATTATGGAAAAACATGGAAATATCAAAAATTGTTATATAAAGGCCCCTCTGCATATTCTTCTCTGTATTCAATGAATGAAAAAGAAGTGGGAATTTTATTTGAATGTGGAGAGAAAAATCCCTATGAAAAAATTGTATTCCAGAAAATAGATATTCAAAAGATTCTTGCACAACAATAAAGGAAAAACCAATGGACATAAAACTTCGTCAATTAGGAGAAAGTGATATTCAAATTACACCTTTGGGTTTAGGATGTTGGCAATTTAGTAACAGAATTGGTTTTGCCGGAAAATTCTGGCCCTCCCTGGAAGAAGTCCCAAGCGATGAGATTATAAAGGTAAGTTGGGAAGGGGGTATTAACTGGTTTGATACAGCAGAAATGTATGGATGGGGTGCCTCTGAGAAATGTGTTTCCCAGGGGCTTCAAAAAATAAATGCTCCCATTGAAAGCACAATAATCGCGACAAAGTGGCACCCTGTTGCCCGTAGAGCATCAAGGATGCTTCGTTCTATAGAAGAACAAATACAACGCCTTGCCCCTTATAAAATTTCCCTTTATCAAATTCATTCGCCTACATCCCTATCCTCAATAAAAACAGAAATGGAGGTTATGGCAGATTTGCTAAAAGCAGGCATAATTCGTTCTGCTGGAGTAAGCAACTATTCCGCAAGACAAATGAGAAAGGCCCATGCACATTTAGAAAAATTAGGTTTTCCTCTTGTTTCCAATCAAGTCCATTATAGTTTATTAAACCGTAGAATAGAAAAAAATGGAATATTAAAAACAGCACAAGAATTAGGAATGACGATTATTGCTTATTCCCCATTAGAGCAAGGACTATTGACAGGAAAATTTCATGATAATCCTTCCTTGATAAAAACTCGTGTAGGTTGGCGAAAATATTTTCCACTTTACCGTCCCTCCGGTCTTGAACGAACAAAACCCGTGATAGATACATTAAAAAAGATTGCTGGACGATATGGAGCTACTCCTGCCCAAGTTGCTCTGAATTGGCTCATTCATTTTCATGGGGAGCGTGTTGTTGCCATCCCTGGTGCTACCCGAAAAGAACAAGCACTCCAAAACTTAGGAACATTCAAATTCCATATTTCTGAGGCAGAAATGGATGAAATAGACAAAGTTTCTCGAAAATTTATTGGATGATAGTTAGGTTACTTTTTTACAGAGCCCATAAACAATAGAATCGTCATTGAAAAAAGGATAGCAATAAAATCAGATATCCATGTTTCAACCCTATTAACAGCACAGGAACATCCCCGTTGAAGTTGAGAACCGCAAGTGCTTAATTCTTTTATAGCCAATTGCAATTCTTCTTCTGACAACTGTTGGTTTCCATCTCTATCAAAAGATAAAAAAATTTCTAAATCCAATCCTTCTATTAATCTTTGTGCTTCTTGTAAGGTAATTAGGTCATCTCCATTTGAGTCTATCATATCAAAATTATCATACATCGCATAAGCATAATCAATAGGCTTATCCTTTTCCACAATAATTGGATTGGTAGTAGTAGTTAAAGCAATTATTGAAAATAATGTTATCATAAGCCATTTCCTTTTTTATTTTAATTATAATAGTTAGTATAAATAAAAAGAAAAAATTTAGGTTAATTAAAAAAGAATACAATCCAGAATGTCCCATGAAACAAAAAATAATGTAGCAGTTATTATCCCATGTTATAATGCAGGTAACCGATTAGAAAAAGTCATCAAAGCGGTTACAAAATTTCCATTTGATATTTACATTGTTGATGATGGGTCCACAGATAATTGTATTGCATCTGTATTAAATATGCCTGTGTCTGTTATTTCTTTTCCTGTAAATAAAGGGAAAGGATATGCAATTATGGAAGGCTTAAAGCATGTCTTAAATCTTCCACAATACGAATTAATTTGTTTTATGGATGCCGATGGTCAACACGACCCCGAATTACTGCCTTTGTTCATTGAAGAATGGGAAAATAAGAAAGAAGATATTATAATAGGACAACGCGACCTGAAACCTGAGAAAACGCCTCTTCCCAGTAAATTGGGAAATTACATAACTCAATATCTTCTCCGTATATTGGTAAAGTGTCCTTTATCAGATACACAATGCGGTTTTCGTTTGTATTCCCGTTCCTTTGCTCAGGAGATTGTTAAATCTGTTCCTCCCGGAAGATATGAAACAGAAACATGGATTTTACTATTGGCTTTAAAGGAAAAAAAGAAAATAGGGACTATCCCAATATCGTCCATCTATGAAGAAAAAAACCGCTCTTCCCATTTCCGCAAATTTTATGATTCCTTCCGTATACTTAAAACCATTCTTTATTTTATATTTACAAACCGTTTTGGTAAGTGATAACTTTTATTTTTTATCTTTCAAAAATTCAAGAGCAATATTATAAAATTTTGTTCCTGTCATTGCGGTCATGTGGTCCCTACCTTCTAAATAAACAAATTGAGCATTGCTCAAATATTTTTCCATTTCTATAACGCCTACTTTCAAAGGGTCGTTTGTCCCTACTATTGCGAGAACAGGGACTTGATTATATTTTAATTGCTCTTCAGTGACTGCCATTTCGGGAAACTGTTTCATTACATTAGCCATAGCCCGTGAATCAGAAAGCATATTTAATCCAAAATCAAGTAATTTAATTTTCCATAGGGGAGGCTCTTTCCTATCAGGTTCCAGAGCCTTTGTAAGAGGAGCATAGCCTTTCCCACTTTCAAGAGATTCGACCAACTCCATTAAAATTCGGACATTGTCACCATCTACTTTTTCAAAACCTGCTCCACCTACTACCGCCTTAATTATTCTTTCTGGATACATGGTTACTAATTTTAATGTAGTAAATCCACCCATAGAATAACCCATAATATATGCTTTGGGGATTTTTAGATGGTCCATAAGTCGGATTACATCTTTTGCCATTTCAATACCATAACTACCCGGTTCTGTTGGTTTATCACTCAGTCCATGCCCTCGAAGGTCAAAAGAAATTGTAGTAAAATGTTTTTTAAGTTTACGAATAAGTCCATTCCATCTCCAGTTAATATCCGCATTCACACCATATCCATGTATAAGAATTAACGGGGGACCACTTCCCTCAACACGGTAATGTATCTTACATCCATTAGAATCAAAGAAATTTCCTTGAACCCGATATTTTAGTAAAAATATAATGACACCAAAACCTATTAATATAAGGGCAATCAAAATAAGTAAAATAAAAAACAGAATATTCATAGGTATCCATCCTTATGGTTGTTTGTGGTTTATTAAAAATTTTTCAATAGATTTGACAAATTCTTTTTGAAATAAAGTGGTTAAATGAGTTCCTTTATTTATCCAGACAATTTGGCTATTGGGCAATACATCATTTAATTCAGGGATGGTTTTGCACATGGGGTCTGCTGTTCCCCCAATAAGCAATATGGGAACATTACAATTTTTTAAATCCTCTTCCTTTACTTCTAATTCTGGGGTGCTTTCCAATAAATCTGCTATTACATCCAAATCATTTGTTTTGCGAAAATACCAATTCCCAATAGCAATAGAAATTCGTTCCAATCCTTGTTTCCTCATTCCAACGAGTTCAAATAGAGGAGTGCAATCATTATTATTTCGCATCGCTGTATAAATATTTTCCAGCCTGTTTAAATTTTCCTGTGTAGATTTTTCCCATCCTGCTCCCGCAATTGTTACAGAATAAACTTTTTCAGGATAGCAAGTAGCGAATTTTAGTGCTATAAATCCTCCGAGAGAATATCCAACAATGTGTGCTTTACTTATATTAAGATGTTCCATAATTTTACAAACATCATTAACCAGATGAATGCCATACATTTCTTTCCCATGGGGTTTGTCTGATTTTCCATGTCCCCTTAAATCAAAAGATATGACATAAAAATTTTTAGAAAGCCTGTTCATAATTCCTGGAAACCGCCAATTAAGGTCTGAATTTGCAAGAATACCATGAATTAGAATAACAGGTTGTCCTTCGCCTTTTTCTACATAATGGAGAGAAATATCTTGATTGGTTGTGAATTGTCCCTTTTTCTGATGAAATAGTGCACATCCTGAATGAATTAAAAAACAAGAAATCAAAAGTAATTTAAAGGCCATTTTCAAAAAACCAGAAACATTTTTTGAAAAATACCAATCATAACACATATTATTTTCCTCTTAAATGACCTTATGAAATAAGTAAAGTGTATATTACCATATATCAGAAAAAAGATGAAATTGTTATTCCCATATTTTTATATGTTATGTTCTGCTTTTTGTTTTTCCATTATGGCTGTTTGTGGAAGTGTAATTGGAACCAATCTTTCATGGATTATAGTTGCTTTTTTCCGAATTGCTCCTACATTTATTTTTGTGGGAATAATAGCATTAATTCGTAAAGAAAAAATCCTTGTATTGAATTCACTTTCTTTATGGTTGCGAAGTATTTTAGGTACCATTGCGTTACTCTGTACCTTTTATTCTTTATCTCGAATGAATGCTACTGATGCTGTTACGATTTCTGCCACAACTCCTATCTGGGTTACTCTCATTATGTACATCATATTTTCTGATAAAGTGCCTTCTTTATTCTGGGTATTTGTTATTTCTACTTTTTTAGGTATTTATTTGATAGAAAAACCACAATTTCGAGGGGATTTTATCCCTATCTTTGTGGATTTTTTAGGAGCCATTTGTGCAGGGTCCGCAATGGTAAGTTTAAGTTTTTGTGGATTTATTACCCCTATAACTGTTGTCAGTCATTATAGTGCAGTTGCTTTAATGACAACCTTTTGTATATTCTATCTTTCAAAATCAGATATGCCCGTATTTACAGAAATTCTTGAGAAATATGGAGCATTACTTGTGGTAATAGGGTTAAGTGGAACATTGGGACAGATATTTTTAACATACGCTTATGGAACAGGAAAACCTCAGTGGATTTCAGTTACGGGATTAAGTCAGGTTGTTTTTACCACTTTATTCGAAATTTTCTTTAACAGACTGAAACTTAATTTAGGATTAATTTTAGGTATTATAGTAGTATTAACCTCAATTGCTTGTGTTATTATGATAAAGCATGACAAAAATTTGGCAGAAACTACATAAACTAATATGAAAACTATTGTAGTATGTCAACAATAAAAAATAGTAAAACGAATGGCGAGAAAAAACAAACTATAAAACTCTTATGGGCAACCGATATTCATTTAGACCACCTTTCCCCAGAACAAGGGGCTTCTTTTATTAAAGAGATGGCAGAACAGAAGCCTTCTGTAGCAGTAATTACAGGTGATATATCTACCGCAGAGACTGTGGATAAATGGTTGCTATATATGGATAGAGTTTTTACCTGTCCTGTATATTTTGTTTTAGGAAATCATGATTATTATCATGGTTCTATCGAACAAGTTCGACAAAAGGTGCGACAGATTACGAGATATTCCCAGAGGGTGCGTTGGTTGCCTGAAGTTGGATTGGTTTCACTTACCCCCAATACGGTTCTAATTGGTTGTGATGGATGGGGAGATGCCCGTTTGGGAGATTTTGACCGTTCTGATACAAAAATGAGTGATTACATATTTATTAAAGAACTTGTAGGGTTGGATAGACCCCAAATTAAACAGGTGATTCAATCTTTAGGTAAAGATTCTGCAAATTACATCGCTCGTGCATTACCTGAGGCAATGAACCGTGCCCAATTTATCATCATTGCTACCCATGTGCCTCCTTTTGCAGAAGCCTGTTGGCACCAGGGAAGAAGAGGAGATGCAAAATGGTTACCCAACTACACCTGTGGTGCTATTGGTGAGGTAATCCAAGAAATGGCTGTAAGCAGTATGTATCATCAATTCCTGGTTTTATGTGGACATACACATGGCTTTGCCGATGTTCACATTTTACCCAACCTACATATTAAAGTAGGCGAAGTCGAATATGGTAAGCCTATTGTGCAAGATATTATTACTGTTTATTAAGAGTTCGGTTTAGTGTTCATGAAATGATAGAGCATACGGAATTGCACTTAAACATTCTGCTACATATCGGTTTACGGGGGCTTTCCCTTCGTAGCGAATAAATTCAACATGTCCATCTAAATACAACACATTACAACCACCGGGGATATGATTAAAATAACTTGCTTTATCGCCTATCCCAATAACATCAAACATAATCCATACACTGCTTTGTGCTTGTGCTTTAGTGGCTGGATTATTGATATCGGTAATTAGAAATCTTTCAATACCTTCACGAAGTCTGTAAACGGTATCTCCACCGGCATTGCCATCAGGAGAAAGTCCAGGTATATCCATATCAGCAACGGCATAGTTATGTGCCATAGCCCCTTGCATAGCCGTATAAGCAAGAGCACGCCATAACTGTCTACTTCCTATTTTTGTGGCTTGAAACGGTGCTAAATTTGTAGAAGGGTCATCCAATTCACAACGGTCAAAAACCCAACCTGTATATATGTAACTACTACAACCTAATCGAATACCTGCAGAATGTAATAAACCGCCTGAAGTATTAACACAAGCATAATTTATAGTCCATTCACCTTTAGAATTCTTCAGGTTGTTTACTGAAACCGATGAATTGGATGGGCAAATAAGTATAGATGGGTCTGTTAAATATTCAGGATAAATTGTGGAAATTCGGGGGTTTAACCCATAGACATAATTGTATGTGCCTGTGGGAGTGAGAGTTTCACAATCATAGAGAGGTTCGGAATTGATAAGGATCATTGGAAACCGTTCTCCTTTGGCTTCACTGGAATACATCTTAAAAATCAGTCCCCATTGCTTTAAATTATTTTGGCAACTGGACCTTCGTGCTGCTTCACGAGCCCGTGCTAAAGCCGGCAACAAAATAGCCGCCAAAATTCCAATTATGGCTATAACTACCAGTAATTCAATTAGGGTAAAACCATGTTTTCTCATTATATTACTCCTTATAATTAAACAATGTTAAACTTGTAAAAATAATAATTAACAATGACGAAAAAGGAAAAATAGATATAATTAAGGCAGGTAATTTTTTAATTATAAGAAGGGGGACCCCGATGTGAATTAGGCTGGATGATGATTCTTATAGAACTGGTTTTAGGTTTTAAGAATATAGTTTTCCTGAAGTTGTATTTAACAAGAGTAAAAAACAACAGTGAAATAAGAAGGGGAGTGAACATTAAAATTCGGAAAGGTCCTTTTCCCTCTTTACCACCAAAAGATTTCTCCCAGATACCAGGTAGTAAACCATGAAGAACTGCAATTAGAAGATACAAAGCAAGTGCTATACAAACAAACTTTATTAAGTTTTGATTGTTTATAGCCACTTTTCCTATTGTAAATTTATATGTTTTTTTCTTCTTATTCATTGTGGAGGTGTTTTTAATTATAGAATGAAAATTTGAGTTAGATTTATTGTAGATAATTTTACTCTCTTTCCTCAAATTTTAAACCTATATACAAAACTTACTGATGTGAAGGGGATATACTTATAATGTTATAATTATATAAATATTAAAGGAACACGGAATGCTTTGTCAGAGATGTCATAAAAAACTTGCTTCAGTCCGATATGCGGAAGTAATTGATGGTCATGTAACAGAAATTCATTTATGCCCCGACTGTTTACTGGAAATTCAGAAAAATCCGAAGGGGTTTAACTTTGCTTCAGTTGAACCCCAAGTTAAAGAACGACATGAAGAGCCAGAGGAGATTGTAAAGAGGTCAAAGACTAAAACTTTGTGTTCGGTTTGTGGAACACAAATTAATTATATTCAAGAAAAATATAAAGTGGGTTGTTTTACTTGCTACAAAACTTTCGGACCTGAAATTGAATCTATCCTTGAAGTTATTCAGGGAGGGAGTTCCCATATAGGTAAAAAACTAAATTATGCTAATGATGAAGAACGGATTCAGGCTCAAATCCTGCTCGATACAAAAAAGGCATTAATACGACAAGCCATTAAATCGGAGGATTATGAATCTGCAGCAAAATTGCGTGATGAAATTTTAGACTTAGAAAAAATGCTATCTTCATGGAAAATAGGTAAAAATTAACTTATGATGATGAAAACATGGGTCGAAAATAAGCCAGTTTGGTGGAAAGAAGAAGTATATGGTGCACCTGTATCTATTTTAACCGTAGGAACATTATGTCGCAATGTTGCAGGTTTCTTTTTCCCTATGAGAATGAGTGAAGAAGAAAAACAGCGACTTGAGGATTTACTGAAGGAAAAATCTCTCCGATTGGATGGGGTTTCCATAGATGATTACATTAGTTTTGCGGGAATTTCTCCGCGAGAAAATCTGTTTTTGTCAGAGCGTTTTCTTGTATCTTATGATTTGCTTTCCGGGATTGGACATCGAGGAGCATTTATTAGCAAAGACCAACGTTTTTCTGTAATGGTAAATGCAGGAGAACATATTGCTTTCCGTGTTGTGTTTGCTGGGCTTCAAGTAGAAAAAGTTTGGGAACTCTTGAATCAGGTAGATGATAGTATCAGTTCTTCTGTAGATTATATGACCGACCCACGCTTAGGTTTTTTGACTTCAGATTTAAACCTCATCGGAACAGGGTTAAAATTATTTACTATACTCCACCTTCCCGGTTTAGCAAGAACAGGAAGTATTATGCTCTGGGAAGAAAAATTAAAATCGTTAGGTTTTTACCTTAAAGGTATAAGAACAGGACCTCCTGCAGATGCACGACCTCTGGCGATACCCAAACACCTAATTGAGCAGGGTTTCCATAGCTCTTTATCGTCTCCTGTTGCTGTAGGTTTGATTGAAACTGTGGGTAGTTTATTTGTAATTGGCAATAGATATACTTTAGGTTTTTCTGAGGCGGAGATAGTTTTTTCCTTATCTCATATGGTTAGTGAGATAACAAAAGCAGAAATGGATGCAAGGCAAAAACTACTTGCATCCAGTAAACTAACATTAGAAGATATGGTAGGCAGAGCCGAAGGTGTTGCCAAAGGAGCCCGATTTTTAGAATTTCCGGAAGCAATAGAATTGTGGTCTGCTCTGCAGTTAGGTTTTTCCTTAAATTTAACATCAAACTCAATTTCCTCATTACCGTTATCTTTGTTGTTTGAACTTCAAGGAGGGCATATTATTGTAAATTTGACTTCTAATGGTAATAACACAATAAAGATGAGTTTGATGCGTGCCAATCGATTTAAAGAAATATTTAATAATTAATTATTCATAAAAATATATTTTCAGGGAGAAAAATAAATGTTGTGGGAACGCTTCACAGAGAGAGCCCGACATGTAATAGCGGTTGCTCGAACAGAAGCCTCGAAAAGGGGCAGTGAATATGTCCGAACCGAACATATTCTCTTTGCTCTTTGTCTTGAAGTTGAAGGGATTGCTGCAAAAGCCTTAATGAATATGGGAGTGGATTTAGAACAAATAACGCAAGAAATCGAACATCGAAGCCCACAAGGACCTGCTTTACTTATATCAGAAGAAATAACATACACTCCCCGTGCAAAAAAAGTATTAGAAATGGCAGCGGAGGAGGCTCATCGTTTTAATCATACTTATATTGGGACAGAACATATACTTTTAGGGCTAATCAAAGAAGGGGAAAGTGTCGCTGCTAAATTATTGGCAGAGTTTGGTGTGGATTTAAATCGAGCACAAACAGAAATTATGAAACTACTTGGAGAGCATGGTAAATCCGGTGGTAAAAGTGAAATGTATGAACGAAAGAAATCATCAACGCCGGCTCTTGATACATTTGGCAGAGACCTGACCTTTTTAGCAAGGGAAGGAAAATTAGACCCCGTAATTGGTAGGGAAACGGAGATAGAGCGTGTTGTGCAAATATTAAGTAGAAGAACCAAGAACAATCCCATTTTAATCGGAGAGGCTGGCGTAGGTAAGACCGCAATTGTAGAAGGACTTGCTCAGGCTATTATTAATGGAAATGTTCCCGATTTACTTCTTAATAAAAGAGTATTGACATTGGATTTAGGGTCTGTTATTGCAGGAACAAAATATCGAGGACAATTTGAAGAACGATTAAAAAGTGTAATGAGAGAAATTCAAAGGGAAGACAATATAATCCTTTTTATTGACGAGATACATACTATTGTTGGTGCTGGTGCTGCTGAAGGAGCTGTGGACGCAGCCAATATGTTAAAACCTGCGCTTGCACGAGGAGAACTACAATGTATTGGTGCTACAACTGCCGATGAATATCGGAAATATATTGAAAAAGATGCTGCTTTAGCAAGACGCTTTCAAACAATTTTTGTTGAAGCCCCTTCTCCCGAAGAAACCATAAGAATTTTAATGGGACTTCGAGATAAATATGAAGCCCATCACAAAGTTAAGTATATGGATGATGCTATTATTGCTGCGGTAAAACTTTCCGACCAATACATCACGGACCGTTATTTGCCCGATAAAGCAATAGATGTGCTGGATGAAGCAGGTAGTCGTGTCCGACTGCAAATAACCACACGTCCCAAAGAATTAAAGGAATTAGAAACAGAAATAGAAAAAGTAACGCAAGAAAAAGAAATAGCAATAAAACATCAGGAATTTGAAAAGGCAGCTTCGCTGAGGGATAAAGAACGCCGTCTGCAAGCCCAGTATCAGGAAAAGAAGAAAGAATGGGAATTGCAGAGAGATTCTTCTCAGGCAATTGTAACATCAGAAGATATTGCTTATGTTGTGTCCAAATGGACAGGTGTTCCCCTTACCAAAATTGGAGAAACAGAAACCGAACGATTACTTCGTATGCGAGATGAATTGCATAAATCTATTGTAGGGCAAGACATGGCTATTGACGCAATTACCCGAGCCATACAAAGGTCAAGAGCCGGTATAAGACATAGCAATCGCCCGGTGGGTTCCTTCCTTTTCTTAGGTCCCACAGGTGTAGGTAAAACACTCCTTGCTAAGAAACTGGCAGAGTTTTTGTTCGGAGATGAACGAGCATTAATTACATTAGATATGTCAGAATACATGGAAAAATTTACTGTATCCCGTTTAATGGGTGCTCCTCCGGGATATATTGGTTATGATGAAGGGGGTCAACTTACAGAACAGGTGCGAAGAAGACCTTACTCAGTTGTATTATTCGATGAAATAGAAAAGGCTCACCCAGACATATTTAATGCACTACTTCAGATTCTTGAAGAAGGTCAGATGACAGATGGAAGTGGAAGAAAAATAGATTTCAAAAATACAGTTATTGTATTGACATCCAATATCGGTGCCCGTAAGATAGGGAAATCAACTTCATTAGGATTCCAGAAAGATTCTGTTGAGGAAGAATATGAAAAAATGCGGGACCGTGTTATGGAAGAGGTTCGGAAAACTTTTAATCCCGAGTTTTTAAATAGGTTAGATGAAATTTTAGTATTTCATAGGCTTACTCAAGAAGAATTAGAAAAAATTGTTGATATACAGATAGCCGAAGTTGCTAATAAATTAAGTGAGAAACAGGTAAAATTAGAAATTACACCTGAAGCGAAAAAATTCCTTGTGCAAATTAGTAGCAGTGAAGAATATGGGGCTCGACCTTTAAGACGGGCTATACAACAAAATATAGAAGACCCCCTTGCAGAGAAGTTACTTATTGGCGATATTAAAGAAGGAAATACTATACTAATTAAAGTTTCTGAGGATAATAAAAAATTAGAATTTGCTCAGAAAGAAAACGAATTTGAAAATCAGTTGCAAAAAAACGATAATAATACAGTAAAATTAATAAGTAATTAATTAGGGCTTACTGTAGGCAAAACATTGAAAATAAATTAACAAACTAATAAAGGGATTTGTTAAATGTTTAAAATAAGATATATGTATGTGGGCTGTTTTTTCGTTATCATTCTATTTTGCGGTAATGTTATGGCTCAATTAGAGGAATATGCCGGAAAAGAAGTAGTTTCTGTTCAGGTAAAAGGATTAGAAAAAATTAATGAGCAGGTAGTATTAGGACAGGTAGAAACGAAAACAGGACAAAACTTAAATCCTCGTTCTATCGCAAGAGATTTAAAAAGAATTTATGGGCTGGGTTATTTTGTAAAAGTTGACGCCGAGGTTACTCCAGAGGGAAATGGAGTAAAAGTTGTATTCGTTGTTGAAGAAGAACGAAGAATCGCAGATGTTAAAATAATTGGTTGTAAAAAAATAAAACCCCGCGCTATAGAACCAACTTTGAAACAAAAACGAGGGGCTTCTTTTATTCCAGAATTATGTGAAGAAGATAGAAAGTCTATTATCAATATGTACCAGGGGAAAGGTTATGCAAATACGAAAGTTGATATTATAACAGAAAAAATAGACCCTGGACTTGTCCGAATTATTTATTCTATTGATGAAGGGAAAAAAGCCCGTATTAAGGAAATAGAAATCGAAGGGAATAGCGCTTTATCAGACCGACAGATTAAAAAGGCAATGAAAACAAGACCTGCCTGGTGGTTTTTAGGTGGAAAGTATGATGAAACAAAGTTTGAAAACGATTTGGACAATGTCGTGAACAAATATGGAGATAATGGATATTTAGATGCAAAAGTGACTCATACGGATGTTCTTTATACGGATGGTGGTAAAAAACTAAAAATAAAATTATTTGTAGAAGAGGGTGAACAATACAAAGTCAAGTCAATCCAATACGCCAATAATAGTGTGTTTGACAATGATGAATTTGAAAAAGAGATAAAGGTAAAGCCCGAAGATATTCACAATAAAGGACAGGTTGCCAAAGATGCCCAAAAATTAGAAATTAAATATCGCGATAGTGGTTATGTGGATGCAACAGTTACACCCCAAGTGTCCAAAGATGAACAAAATAAAACAACAAATATCGCATACAATATATCCGAAGGAGAATTGAAATATATTAAACAAATAGATGTTACCGGCAACGATGTTACCCAAGATAATGTAATTCGCAGTCAAATGTTAATAAAACCCGGTGAAAGGTATGACGGTTCCTCTATAGAATCCAGTAAGCTAAGACTTGAAAATACAGATTACTTTGATAAGGTTCGTATTACACTTACAGATGATGATGTTGACCCAAGATATTCCAATTTACTTGTAGATGTAGAAGAAGGTAAAACTAATACATTTTTGTTCGGAGCAGGTTATAGCACAGATGAAGGTATTGGTGGATTTGCACAACTTCGCCTGAGAAACTTTGACATTACAAATTGGCCTCACTTCTCCGGTGGAGGACAACAATTTTCTGCCCGTGTTCACCTGGGAGATAGAAGAGACCGTTATAATGTAAGTTTTACAGACCCTGAAATCTTTGGTTATCCCATATCTTTGGGTGTTGACCTTTATAATGAATCCTATTGGGTAAGAGGTGGTGCTGATTATCGCGAAAATCAGGCAGGCGGACAAATCCGATTTGGAAAGGCTCTTTCATTATATAATACTGCCCGCTTATCTTTCCGTGTAGAAGATGTAGATATTAGTGATTTGCCATGGTTTGTTAATAGAGAAATTCGCCGACAAACAGAGAATTCAACCACAGTTAGTACCGTGTTGAGTCTTGAAAGAAATACTTTAGACCGTCCCAGAGACCCTTCTCGTGGCATTAATGCTATTTTAAGTTCAGAACTTGCAGGGCTTGGCGGTGACAATAATTTTGTGAAATTACAATTCGATTTGTCATGGTTTAAAGCATTAGACAAAAATCAAAAATGGGTCTTAATGTTAAGAACTCGTGAAGGCTGGATGACAGAATATGGCGATTCTGATTATATCCCACTGATTTATAGATTCTATGCGGGTGGAACTACGACAGTCCGTGGTTATGACTATCGCGATATAGGACCTAAGATTCGTGAGTATGGCTGGTTTGGAGATTGGATTGCAGAAGGAGGAAATCTCCGTCTGGTTAATAATTTAGAATTAAAGTATAAATTAACAAACATGATTCGTATCTACTCCTTTGTAGATATGGGTGGTGTATGGAAAGATGAGGATGACCTTGATTTATCAGATTTGAGATATAGTGCCGGTCTTGGTTTAGGAGCTGAAATTCCAAAATTTGGTCCTATTCGTATAGATTATGGTATACCGCTTAATCCAGATGAAGACCAAGGAAGCGGTAAATTACATTTGACCACAGGTTTACAGTTTTAATTCTCCACATAGTTAAAAGTTACTTTTCTTTATCATAGGAGATAATGAAATTTAAAATAAAAATGTGATATACTTTCGTTAATTATATTGAATTGTTAATTAACCCTATTAAAAAGAAAGGAAAAGTTGTGAAAGGGAGATATTTTTTCATTTCATTATTTGTTTTAAGTTGTATTTTAATTCCTTTAAAGTCTGTAATGGCACAAGAACCTGCTAAAAGTGCCGATACAGGGACATCTTACAGAATTGCTGTTGTGGATGTTGAACTTGTTATGAGGGAGTACAACAAAAGAAAACAAAAATACGAAGAACTTCAAAAAGAAGTAGATGCCCAACAAAAAGACCTCGATAATCTAATGAACCGAATTGAAGAAGACCGTAAAAAACTTGAATCCGGTAAAGCAACTATGAGTGATGAAGAAAAACTTGATTTGAAAATGAAGATAGAACAAGAAGCGGCTTCATATCGGGCTGAACTTGAAAAACGGCAAAAAACCATTGATAGTAAAGAAGAAAGAATTATTCGTGAATGCTTAGATGATATTCAGAATGCTATAAATATAATAGCAACTTCGGATAATTACCATCTTGTTTTTAATGCAGGGAAGTCCCTGAAAAGCAGTTTGTTATACCATAGTCCAACTATGGATATTACTTCTAAAGTTCTGACTCAGTTAAATTCTAATTCTTCCGTAACCGTTACACCGAAACCTAAAAAATAACTTCGGTAGAATTGTCCAATACTATAATCATATTTGAATATTTGAAAACAGATGCAAATAAAAGCAATACAAATAGCACAATGGGTAGATGGCAAAATTATTAGGGGAGAGGAAAATACTTTAATAACCGGGCTTAATAGCATTGAGAATGCTCGAGAAGGTGATTTAATCTTTATTCGTGATAAAAAATATGAAGCCTACCTTTCACAAACACATGCATCAGCAGTTCTTATAGCAGAAGAACCAACAGTCCCCCTGCCTGAAAAAATGGTGTGCATTGCTGTAAAAAATCCAGAAATTGCTTTTATTCAAATATTGCAAAAATTTGGATTCTCTCAACCTTCCATTCCTAAGGGAGTTCATTCTACCGCTATTATTGGAGATGATGTCCAATTAGAAGAAGGAATTGCAATAGGTCCGTTTGTGTTTATCGGAAAAAACACGCAAATCGGAAAAAATACCATAATCTTCCCCAATGTTTATATTGGTGATAATTGCCAGATAGGTGAGAGTACCTGTATTTTCCCTAATGTGACTATTCGGGAGAATACCACTGTAGGTTCTCAATGTATTATACATTCTGGAGTTTGTATTGGAACCGACGGATTTGGTTTTGTGTTCGATGGAAAGGAATGGATTAAAGTCCCCCAGATGGGACGGGTAATTATTGGTGATAATGTAGAAATTGGGAGTAATACCTGTATTGATAGAGCAACCTTTGGAGAGACAAAAATAGGTTCAGGAACTAAAATTGATAATTTAGTTCAGATAGGACATAATGTTAAAATTGGAGAAAATTGTGCCATTGCCGCTACTACAGGTATTGCTGGAAGTGCAGTAATAGGCAATTGTGTCCGTATCGGTGCAGGTGCTGGTATTAACGGACATATCACAATTGGCGATAATGTGACCATTGGCGCATGGTCAGGTGTAGCAAAATCGGTAGAAAAAGACGCTATTGTTTCGGGATTTCCTGCGGTAGAGCATTCTCGAGCCAAGAGAATATTAGTTGCTCAGCAATATGTCCCGGAACTACTTAAAAGAGTTAAAGACCTTGAAATGAAAATTCAAAAAATAGAGAATGATTGCGTATGAAGAACCAAAGAACAATTAGCAAAGAAGTATCCTTCTCTGGAGTTGGGTTACATAGTGGAAGTTTAACCACAGTGACATTCAAACCTGCTCCTCCCGACACAGGTATAATTTTTATACGAACAGATATGGCGGGTAAACCGGCTATCCCTGCTGATATTGACCATGTTATTGATGTTTCCCGTGGCACGACTATAGGTATTGGCAGTGCTAAAGTCCGCACAGTTGAACATGGCTTAGCGGCTATGGCAGGGTTAGGCATTGATAATCTATATATAGAACTTGATAATGAAGAAATACCCAATGGAGATGGAAGTGCCCTCCCTGTAATGAACTGCCTTTTAAAAGCAGGAATTACTGAACAAGAAGAACCTAAAAGAGCTTTGGTCGTGGATAGACCTGTTTACTATCGACAGGATGAAGTTACATTAAATGTTCTTCCATCAGATGAGTTGCGAGTAACAATGACCATTGCCTATGACCATGTAGCTATCGGCACCCAATATGCAAGCTTTCCTGTCAACGAAGAGACTTTTATGACACAAATAGCCCCTGCTCGAACTTTTTGTTTCTTAAAAGAAGTAAAAATGTTAAAAGAACAGGGATTAATTATGGGAGGTAGCCTGGAAAGTGCCGTAGTTATTGGTGATGAGGAAATTCTCAACGATGGACTTCGTTTCCCAGATGAGTTTGTTCGTCATAAAATCCTTGATTTGCTTGGAGATACTTATCTTTTAGGGCGACCCTTAATTGGACATATTATTGGGGTTAAATCCGGACACGAAAAAAATGTTATGTTTACCAAACAAATTAAAAAGGTATATTTGAATGGCTATGGCATTTATGCTGTTCATGACCCAAGACCAACGGCACACCGACAAATCCCTGTTTTGGATGTAAACAAAATATTAAGGATATTGCCCCATCGCTACCCGTTTCTCCTTGTTGATAGAATTATTGAATTCACCTCTATGAAGAAAGTCGTAGGTATAAAAAATGTAACTGTAAACGAACCTTTCTTCCAGGGACACTGGCCTGATGTTCCAGTAATGCCCAGTGTTTTAATTCTTGAAGCCATGGCACAGGTCTCTTCTGTCCTTATCTTCCGTGAAAATGGAGAACCGCCCCTTTATCAGGCCTATTTCATTGGAATTGAAAATGCTTCTCTAAGACGATTGGTCGTTCCTGGGGACCAGCTTGTTGTAGAAGCAGAGATGTTGTATTACAAAAATGATTTATTCAAAGCGAAAGTAATTGCTTCTGTCGAAAATCAAGTTGTGGCAGAAGCATCTATGACTTTCGGTCTTGTTGAAATTAAAAAATAACCTATCTCTGCATCTTCTCTTTATTTTGTATTTATTATTTTAAGTAAGTTATTATTTTCTACTTGAATTTTTAATGACAATATTGAAAAACTAATTTTTACAAAATATATTTTGACAAAAAAATGAAATATAAGATTTTCAGCAATAACTTTTTTGTAATACTTTTAATTAGTTCTATTGTATTTTGTTCATGCAATAAAGAAGAAAGAACTTCCTTTTTAGTTTCAGGACAAATTGAATGCAAAGTTCATACTCCAGGTTCAACAGTTGGAGGTCGTGTTATTGATGTTTTTGTTAGGGAAGGGGATGTAGTAAAAAAAGATACTACCTTAATTCAGTTTGATTGCGCCCAACAAGAGGCAATGTATCAATCTGCTCTTGCCGGGGTTAAGCGTGCTGAATCTTTGGTAGAGAAACTAAAAAAAGGTGCTACAGAGGAAGAACTCCGTCAGGTAGAAAATGCCGTAAAAACAGCAGAAGCACAATATCGGCTTCTGCTTACAGGTGCAAGAGAAGAAGATAAACAATCCGCAAAGGCTACCTTAGAATCCGCAAAATCTGCCTTTGAAATAGCCAAACAAGATTATGAAAGAGCAGAACGACTATTTAACGAAGGGGCTATTTCTAAAAAAGAATGGGAACAGACAAAAATCCTTTTTGAAAAGGCAAAAGCAGAATATCGTGTAGCCGAAGAAAGACATAAGCAACTACAAAAAGGTGCCCGTGATGAAGAAATAGAAGCAGCAAAAGCGAATTGGGAACGCTCAGTTGCTATGTTTGATGAAATAAAAAGAGGACCGCGAGTTGAAGATATTCGTTCTGCGGAATCAGCATTAGAATCAGCTCGAGCCGAATTATCACGAGCAGAAACCGTTCTGAAAGAATGCACTGTAAAATCACCCATTGATGGTATTGTAGAATCTGTATCTGTTCGCAAAGGAGATATAGTCCCACCGGGTCCCTGTATCCGTATTGTAAATCCAGATGATTTAGAAATGGTTATCTATGTCCCTGCCTATATATTGGGTCATATTTCCATTGGGCAAACATTAAATTTCTATACAGATGCTCACAAGAATGAAACATTTTCAGGGAAAATTATCTACATTGCTTCCGAAGGTGAATTTACTCCAAGAAATTTGCAGACACAGGAAGAGAGAATACAACAGGTGTTTGCTGTAAAATTGTCGTTAAACTCATACGGTGGTAAACTTCGTGCAGGAATGACTGCTACTGTGAAAGTTCGTTGATACAATGAGTATAAATTTGTCAGAGGTAGAAAATAACCCAATTTCTCAACAGGTTAATCCTGCAGTAATTGAGGTAAATGAATTATCCCGAAAATTTGGTTCTTACACTGCTGTAGATCATGTTTCTTTAACAGTTCGCAAAAGAGATATATTTGGTTTTTTAGGTCCAAATGGTTCTGGAAAAACAACGCTAATTCGCATGTTATGTGGAATTCTCCGTCCTACCTCCGGCGAAGCAAGGGTTTTAGGATTTGATGTGGTTTCGGAAAGTGAAGAGGTAAAAAAGTCTATAGGTTATATGTCACAACAATTTAGCTTATACTCTGACCTTACTGTTCTTGAAAATATTACTTTCTATGCAAGAATTTATGGTATCCCCCGAAAACAAAGAAGAGAACGAATTGACGAAGTAATTAATATTGTAGAGATAAAACCATACCTAAACCAATTATCGGGATCTTTATCTGGAGGGTGGAAACAAAGACTTGCCCTTGCCTGTTCACTGGTTCATAATCCTCAATTGTTATTTTTAGATGAACCTACAGCAGGAATTGACCCTGTTGCCCGTCGTGACCTATGGAATCTTTTATTCGACCTTTCAGCACGCGGAACAACTTTTTTTGTTACTACTCATTATATGGACGAAGCAGAACGATGTTCTCATCTGGGGTATATCTATTTTTCAAAACTTATCGCTTATGGTTCTCCTGAAGAATTAAAAAAGATGCCCCAGGTAACGCCTGAGGGGTTTATGCGTTATGAGATTAGAATAGACCGACTTACAGAAGCCATGCGTGAGTTGTTAAAAATGCCTTTTGTAAGGGATGCCACTATGTTTTCCGATGTTATTCATATTCTCATTCAACAAGGAAGTGAAGAAGAACTTCAGCAATCTATCCAGAAAAAAGGATTTCATATTCAGAGTTTACGATTAGTGCCACCGACACTTGAAGATGTTTTTGTAACTTTAACTCGTTCTTTTGGAAAGTAGGTATATGTTTCAAGGGCTTTTTGCAATTGTTTATAAGGAAACACGGCATATTATTAGAGACCCACGAAGCCTTTTTTTAATGTTAGTTATTCCAAGTATTGAACTTATTATTTTCGGATTTGCGGTCAATTTGGATATAAAAAATATTCGGACAGGATTATTAAATCAAGATAAAAAAATAGAAAGTAGAAATTTAGTAGACCAGTTTGTTAATTCAGGCTATTTTGATGTTGTTAAGATTTTCAACAATGAAGAAGAAATGGCTACGGCTATGCGTAGGGGAGATGTGCGTGTTGGAATTCACATTCCTCCCTACTACACAGACCGTGTATTAAAAAATGAACATGTAAGTGTGCAAATTCTCATTGATGGCAGTGATTCTACAGTAGCCATGCAGGCTTTAAATGTGAGCAATGCCATCGGATTGAGGGCTTCAATAAAAGTATTAAACAAAACAAAATCCTTGCCCCCTCAGTTCCCTATTGATATGCGACCTCGTGTATTATTCAATCCCGATATGCGAACAGCAAATTTTATGATTCCGGGTTTATGTGGCGTTATCCTTCAAGTAGTGATAATGTTACTAACATCTTTTGCTATTGTCAAAGAAAAGGAACAAAGAACATTAGAACAATTAGTCGTTACACCTGTATCACGCTTTGGACTAATGTTGGGCAAATTGATTCCTTTCTTAGGAGTAGGAATATGTGAAACAGCATCTGTTTTGTTTTTAATGCGATTTTTGTTTCAAGTTCCTATTGCAGGAAGTATTTTCCTTCTTGCTTTCTTTGCAGGTATATTTCTCTTCACTACATTAGGTATGGGGCTATTAGTTTCGACTTTTGCTCAAAATCAAATTCAAGCATTACAAATTTCCTTTCTTATATTATTACCGTCCTTCCTTCTTTCCGGTTTTATGTTCCCACAAGAAACCATGCCCAAAATTATTTATTGGTTTGGACAGATTGTTCCTGCTACTTATTTTATTCGAATTTTACGCGGAATTATTCTTCGTAATGCAGGTTTCTGGGACTTGTGGCATAACGGTGCTATTCTCGCTGCTATGGGTATCGTTATCCTTTTCATTGCCTCATTCCGATTCCATAAAACGATTGGATAAATTCCTAATTTTTAAAATTTGCAGTTTTCCTTGCATATAAACGATAATCCATTAATTTACCTAATCCTATAATGTCCCATGAAACATAAAGAAATAGAGTAGTATGTTCCATAAAAGAATTATGTCTTTCTTTTTACTATGTCAGGTTGGCTTTTGGGTAGATTTTGCCATAATGGCAGGTGTTGTAGCACTGCCTTTCCTCATCCTTGAACATATTCCTAATGGTAATACGGCTATTTCTGGAAATGTCTTTGCTATACAAATGGCAACTTATACAATTACCTGTCTTATAATGTCAAGAGTGGTGGGAAAATCGAAAAACATATTGTCATGGGCAAGATGGGGAGTTATTATTTTTACCTTTTCCTATCCCTTCTATCCTTTCTTCCCTTATAAGTATGCCTTTTATCTACTATCTGCAATAGCCTTTATAGGTATGGCAATTTCTTGGCCTGCTTTCTATGCATGGGTAGGGACAGAAACTAATGAAGCCAAAAGACAGCGAAATCTTGCCTTTTTCAATATTGCCTGGAGTTTAGGTTTTACAATTAGTCCGTTAGTTGCAGGGCCTCTTTATGATATTGATTTTAGATTGCCCTATATCCTAATATTTTTTATAAGTATTTTGTCTTTTATTTTTCTTTTATTTATACAAAACGAAAACAGTCATTATAATCTGGAAGAGAACTCCATAAAGAATTCTGAAAATAACCCCAATGAAGATGAAACAAACAACTTATTTTTATATCCTTTTTGGATAGGGGTTTTTCTCGCAAACTTAATGTCAATTATTCCTCGTTCTACTTATGCTGAACATCTAAAAAAATTGGTTTCAAACAATGAACTTCGCTTTTTATTTGAAGATACAGTTAGTCCCGTCCTAACAGGAGACCCGGCAACAAAGTTTTCCTGGCCTTCCGCAATGATGGCTTTTACTACAGCCGGTGTTTTTTTACTGTTTGCGTGGACCTATTTCTGGAAACATCGTATCTCTTTACTTATTATTTCTCAAGGAATATGTGCTATTACATTTTTCCTTTTATCTGAAACAAAAAGTATCCTTTTAATATGTTTATCTTTTGCCGTAATCGGTGCGAACCATGGTTTAACCTTTTTTGCTAGTACCTATTATAGTGTCAACAATCCTGTTCTTCGACATGGAAGGGCTTCCATTAATGAAGGGCTCGTAGGATTAGGTGGTGTCGTGGGAAGTCTTGTCTTCGGTTTTTTAGTAGATAAATATGGGGTGACAATATCTTACAAATATATAACATTTCTTGTAATTTTTGTTATACTGACCGAATTATTGCTTTTTTATTACCTTCGCAAAAAGGTAAAATTATTACATGATAATAGAAAAGATTGAGGGCATAAGAACAAACAGATTGCTTACCTATGAAGAACGATAAAAAGTATTCCTGCATTCAATATGCTTTGGCATGGTCTATACATTTATTTACAGCGATGGGTGCTGTTTTTGGCTTTTTAGCGATTATTGCTATCGGCAGACACCAATGGCTATTAGCATTTACATGGATGGCTGTATCTGTTTTTATAGACTCTATAGATGGTATACTGGCTCGTGCATTCAAAGTAAAAGATATCTTGCCCAATTTTGATGGTGCTTTGTTAGATAATATAGTTGATTATTTTACCTATGTGATAGTTCCCGCCAGTTTTTTATATGAGACCCATAGTGTTCCTTACAAATTAAATTTATTGTCTTCAATTTTGATAACCCTTTCTTCTGCTTATCAATTTTGCCAATCCGACGCAAAAACAGAAGACCATTGGTTCAAAGGGTTTCCTTCTTATTGGAACATTGTCGTACTTTATATATTTCTTTTAGATTTTTCGGAAAAAATCAATTTTATAATAATTTTGTCTTTAACTATATTGGTATTTGTTCCCATTCGCTACCTGTATCCCAGCAGAGCCGTTCAGTACCGTTTATTAAATCTCATTTTAGTTTCAATTTGGGCATTTCTTATCGTATTATCTCTCTATAATTATCCTAATCATCATGTTTATATTTATTTGTCACTAATATATGTTCTTTACTATTTTATGTATAGTATATGGTGGACAATAAAATTACGCAGAGGTTGATTTATGAATTTATACAAAGGTTTTCCTTTTATTAAGATAATAGAGAAGATAAAAAATTTTGATATTTCCCGATATGCTGAACTAATTGTCCTCTTATCTCTGGGTGTTTCATTAATAATAGTGGCTTTGTATAACTATTATTTACAGCCATGGACATTAGATGATGCATACATTGCGTTTCGATATGCAGAAAATTTTTCAGAAGGAAAAGGTATTGTTTACAACGAAGGCGAATATGTAGAGGGCTATACCTGTTTTTTATGGGTTGTATTATTAGCAGGCTTACATAAAATAGGTTTCGACCTACCTATAACCTCAAAAATTCTCGGTGTCCTTTTTACATTTATTACTATATTCCTAATGTCTCGTGTCCATAAAATTATTAAAGGTACCCATTGGTTAGTTTCTGTTGCAGGTGTTCTAATTTTAGGTTCTATGGGTGCTTTTACTTCCTGGACTATGAGCGGTATGGAAACAAACATGACGGCGTTTTTAATTTTCCTGTCAGTACTATTATTCGGTGCTTTTGTTTCACGAAATACAGTATCATTATCAGGCTATTTTTTAGTGGGAGTTGTAATAGCTCTTGCTGTGATGTCTCGACCCGATGCGGGCATAATTCTTCCCATTCTCGTCTTTTGTTCGTTGCTCCATTCCCTGAAAGAAAGGCAATATCTAAACCCTATATTTATTATATTAGGCTTTTCACTTCTGTTTGTTCCATATTTTATCTGGCGTTATAACTATTATGGGTGGTTACTACCCAATACCTTTTATGTGAAAGTAGGTTCATCGAAAGAGCAAATTAAAAGAGGATTAACCTATGCCTTCTATTTCCTGAAAGGCACTTCTCTTATCTGGGCTCCATTTATCATGCTTCAAATATTTCCTCTACAAACATTAGGGAATAGAGGTTATGTCGTTTTTTCGATGAGTTTAGCAGTCATGTTGAATATGCTTTATGTTATATCGGTAGGTGGAGATTGTATGCCTGCACATCGTTTTTTTACTCCTATAACACCATTATTTGTCGCTGTCAGTGCTTACTCCATATTCTTCCCTGGTGTGTCATATCTCCGTAGTTTATTGTTGGTACTTATTATTGTATGTTTCAATTTGTGGCAATTAAAGAATGACCCCTACCTTTATGAAAGGATTGTGGCTGATGTGGTTGCTGAGAGGGGTAAGGAAGTCGGTTTATGGCTTAGAGATAATGTTCCTCCGGATTCTCTGCTTGCTACAAATACAGCAGGAAGTGTTGCTTATTATTCCCGTTTAAAGACAATTGATATGTTAGGTCTTAATGATGAACATATAGCACATAGAGAAATAAAGACATTAGGGAAAGGTTTTGCTGGACATGAAAAAGGGGATGGGAAATATGTTCTTTCAAGAAAACCCGATTATATTATGTTCGGTTCTGCTACGGGGAATAAAGAACCTCGATTTGTCAGTGACCGCGAAATGGCTGTTGAAGCAGAATTCCGAGAAAACTATGTTTATAAACAATACATTTTACCTTCTGGTAGAGCATTGCACATATACGAGAGAAAGAAATAAAATTTTCCCTTATGGCCTATTTATTATTGGATGAAAATATCTCCATTTTGTTTATCCCTATGGACATATTATCGGAACAAGATTTATCTATTTTTTTTCAGAATAACCAGATTTTCACATCTGAATTTGTTAAATATATTTCCATGTGCCAATCACAAAAACGAAGAAAAGAGATATTATTAAGCAGATTTCTGTTCCTATATATTATGCACACAAATAACGTAAATATACATTACTATAATTCCATAAAAAGAAAAGAAGAAATATTAATAAATAAATATTTTCCTTCTCCTGCACAAACGGTTTACCTTTCTATCAGTCACACGGATAAATGGATGGTGTTTGCATTGTATTCAGTATCTCCAATAGGAATTGACATAGAAAACTCAAAAAGGAAAACAGAAAAAATAAAACAATTTTTAAATGAAAAAATGTTATTGGACTGTTTAGATGAACATCCTTCTGTATTATTATCTCTATGGACGGTATATGAATCATTATACAAATTACAATCCCCTTTAGAAAATCAAAAAAAAGTTTTGAATAGGGTATTATCTACAATAAAAAAAAGTCATCCCCAAAAACTTAATGGTTTTAACTTGTGGAATATCCCTGTCTATAACTACACGACCCTTATATGGGAAGATGAGATTGCCGCTGTTATAGGATGTTTCATTATAAAAGGTAAAATGCCTAAAAAAATAAAATTCTATTCGATTGAGAAATTGGAGAATGAAATAGAAAAGCCTTGTAAGATAGAACTTACAAGGCTTTTAACTTGCGATATGAAATTAGAAATTAATTTCTAAGGGATTTATAAAGGTAATTCCCAACCTTTACGATATTCTTTTGTTAAGTACTTATTGGCTTTCTTAACATTTGTAATCTTCATGGAAGCAACATCAAATTCAATTTTTTCACCCGCCCAGAGTGCTACATTTCCAATATTAGCGACTTCTGTAAGAGGTCCTGCATATTCAAAATCGGAACATGCTTTCTGATTTGTTTTGATACTTTCTATCCAGTTCTTAAATGGGTTTTCTTCAGGGATTCGCGGAATAGTAGGTTCCGGTTTCTTATAATCTTTCATCTTTTCCGCAGGAACTAATCTGGAATCACCTCCGTAGCAACCCGAAGTAAGATAACCGTTTGTCCCAACAAACAAGGAGCCATTATCACCATCACCTAATTTTTCATCTGCCGGTATACCTTCAGGTCGTTTGGGTAAAAGACCACCATCATACCAGTATACATCTACAGGAGGCATATTTCCACGAGCAGGGAATTGGTATTTTATAATGGATTTCTTCGGTGCTGTTTGTTTATTCATTCCTTCCTGTTGCAGAACTTCTACAGTATATTTAGGTGCTTCATATAATTTCAGTGCCCAGAATGCGGGGTCCATAATATGGCAAGCCATGTCTCCAATAGCACCACATCCGAAATCCCACCAACCTCTCCATTTGAACGGAGCATAACCCGGATTATAATCTCTCATGGGAGCCGGACCTATCCACAAATTCCAGTCAATCGTAGGAGGGATATCTCGTTTAGGTAAGGGCTTTTCAATACCTTGAGGCCAGATAGGACGATTTGTCCATATATGGGCTTCTTTCACATCACCTATAGCACCAGCCCAAATCATTTCACATAACTCACGAACGCCATCGCCAGCATGTCCCTGATTTCCCATCTGTGTAATTACGCCTGTTTCTTTCGCAATTTTAGTTAATAAACGGGCTTCAGCAATAGTATGGGTCAATGGCTTTTGCACGCGGACATGTTTACCCATCATCATAGCCATATATGCTGCCGGGGCATGTATATGGTCGGGAGTAGAAATTATGACAGCGTCTATTTCTTTATCCATCTCTTCCAACATTTTCCGATAATCTTTGTATCTTTTAGCATTCGGGAGTAGATAAAAGGTTTCCTCTGCTCTCTTATCGTCTACATCACAAAGAGCAATAATGTTTTCACTCTTGCAATTCATAATGTCACCTTTTCCCTGTCCTCCTACTCCGATTCCTGCGATATTAAGTTTCTCATTCGGGGAAACTTTTCTTGGAACGACACTGGCAGTGTTTATTTTTTGTTTTTTTGCAAAGGCTGTTCCAGCCACAGCAAATGTTGTGCTAACAGCAAGAAACGCACGACGAGTTAACTGGCTATCTTTCATAGATATAACCTCCAAAATAGTTATAAGTTAAATTAAATTAAAGGATTCTCTTTTGTCCCATAGACTAAGAGAAAACTACAATATAAACTGTATTATATTATATCAATTTAATAATCAAATATAATAGTCGTTTTCTATTTGGTATTAAAAATCGGTAAAATATAAAGAAATAAATATTTACAGGAAAAGCAATCGTTATATTTAATATGTATGAATCTTTTTACGGATTAAAAGAAAAACTATTTAGTCTTACTCCTGACCCTAAATACCTCTTTTTGAGTGAGAAACACAAAGAGGCTTTTGCCCATCTTTTGTTTGGAATAAAAAACAGAATGGGTTTTATTATGGTAACAGGGGAGATTGGGACTGGCAAGACTACTATTTGCCGTGCCCTTTTATCTCAACTCGACCCCGATACAGAACTTGCTTTTATTTTTAATCCCTGTCTGAATCCTGTGGAATTGTTAAAAAGAATTCTTACCGAATTTGGAGTTCAAACAAAGGCAGAAACACTACTTGATTTAACAGACCAGTTAAATGAATTTCTTTTATCCAAATCGCGGCAACAGAAAAATTGTGTTTTGGTTATTGATGAAGCACAAAACCTTACACCGCCTGTTTTAGAACAAATCCGATTATTGTCCAATTTAGAAACAGAAAAGGAAAAATTATTGCAAATTGTTCTTATTGGACAGCCCGAATTGTTAGACCGTCTTAAACTTCATGAATTAAGACAGTTAAATCAACGAATAACAGCCCGTTATCATCTGAATGCTCTGGATGAACAAGAGACACGCCAATACATTGCTTATAGAATTCATATTGCAGGCGGAAAAAAGAGAATCCAATTTTCTCCCAAAGCCTATAAACTGATTTATAAACATAGTAAAGGAATTCCCCGTCTTATAAATTCTATCTGTGATAGGTCTTTGCTGGTGGGTTATACCCGTGAAAAGAAAGTAATAGACCATGATATCGTCAAGCAGGCATTAAAAGAACTTCATGGACAATTGGAAAATCCTCAACGCACACCTACGAAAAAAAGAGACTGGAAAAAATTTATCCCAAGCCCGTCTTTAATTGTCGGAATTGCTTTAATTCTGATTGCTTTTCGTATCTGGTATATCCCTATAAATGAAATGGCTCAGGAATTAAGGAATTTTAATAATATTTTCTCTCCACATACACCAAATTCTGATACAACCCCAAATTCTACATCACAAGTTGAAGCAGTTAGTAAAAAAACGGGCGACGATATTAGTCCAGAATTTTCTGCAAAATTAATTGAGGGTTTGTGGAAACGCTTTTTTGAGGAAATGCCACAAAAAACAGATGATACAGTTCAAATGATAGAAGAACTAAATGTAGATGCAGAAAAGAGTCGTGTAGAAGGTGCCTTACTTTTATTAAGAATGTGGAATATGGCTCAAGTGAAAAGTCAACCCGATGATAATTCCCCGCAGGGATTGGTTCGCTTTTTTAATGAAAATGGTTTATCTGCAGAAGTGTTACAAACAACTGTCTCTCAAATTTTGACCATTGGCTTACCTTCAATGGTGTATATGAAACAGAATGAAAAAGAATTTTGGGGTTCTCTTGTTCAAGAAAAAGGAGATAAAGTTGTTTTATTTTTGGGTTCACAGAAATTAGTAGAAGTTTCCAAAGACCAATTCCGTGCCATTTTTACAAACCTTTCCGTTATCCCATGGAAAGATGACTCTAAAGTTAAATCTTTATCAATAGGTTCTTCCGGTGATTCTGTTGCCCAGATAAAAACACTTCTACAAAGAGGGGGATGGTTATCCAAAAACAATAACACAAATAAATTTGATGAGGAAACACAAAAAGCAGTAAAGAATTTACAGAGAGAAATGGGTTTGCCTGTAGACGGAGTTGCAGGAAAACAAGTGCGATTGGGATTAAAAAAATGGGAAACAGATACTTATGTGCCTACTTTAAAAAATACCCCTTTATTTCTTCTCCATCTACCCTTCGAAAATAATGCAATGTTGATTTCTAATCCCAATAGTGCTAATATGATAGAAGGTAATTTAAAAGCAAATTAGGTCCTCTAATATTGGTTGTAAAATAGGTGAGTATTTTCAAATTTGGAATAGGCAAATGTAGTTAAAATCAATGAGATATTTATGTTTCTACATAAGTCAATCAAGTAGTAAACACAAGGTCTGATTATGGACGATTCTTCAAATTCCTTGATACGAAGAAAAATGAATTTGTTAATGGATTGTTGTGATAAGCCATTAGTTATTCTGGATATGGATGCAAATATATTTGAAACAAACAAATACTTCCCTAAAATAGTCAAAGAATATGAGGAAGAGTTAGTAAATAAATCCTTTTTTTTATTCTGTGATGAGAAAGCGAGAAAGGAAATAAAACGGATATTGAAACATAGAAGTCTTGTCGGACCTTTTATTTTTAAAGGGGGAATAAAAAGTGATGAGGAAACGATAATCCCAGCTAATTTTTCAGCCAATTTTATTTTTGATGAAGAACAACAAAAAAGAGAATTAGTGCTACTTATAGAACCCGAATTTTCTGCTCGTTTTTCTATGTCTGACATTTTGAAATATCTCGGTGAATACTTACTGCCTTATATTCCTTTAGTAAGTCAAATCATTGACTCCCAAAAGAAGGTATTATATTCTATAAACTGGGATGACCTTCCTGAACCTGTAAAACAAATTGATATGAACGAACGGTTTTGTTGTTATTTAATGAAAAAGAAGAAAAATCTGAGAGAGTGTATATGTGAAAAAGCACTAAAAGAAGGGAAAACCTTTGTAGAAGAAATAAATTTAGATACTCCATCAGGTACTGTTTGGTTGGTAATTGTTATTGCACCACTTTTCGATGAACAAAAAAAAGTAAAAGCCATTTTAAGTACTATTAACAATATAACAGAACAAAGACGAATGGAGAAGAATGTAGAAAAATATTTAATGCTTTCTCAACAGGATTCCATAGCCTCTCAATTATCAATAACATTGGCACGACATTTAAAAAATCCTTTAACTGTTATGTCTGGTGCTATAGAAATCCTTGCCAGTAGTATCCATGAACCTCTACTAAAAAGTGTTGTTGAAAAACTTCAGAAAAACTGTGAAAAGTGCCGTTCCATTATAAATCAAATTTATGAATATAAAGGAATTTCCAATGAAGGAGTTATAAAAGTTGAAGTAAATGCTTTGATTCGTTCTATCGTCCTTCCTGTTTATTCTGCAAAATGTCCAAAAAATGTAGCATTTCGTTTTCCAGGTCCTGCAGTATATATCTCTTGTATTCCACGGCAATTTGCTCAGTCTCTTATATCCATTATAAATAATGCTGTTAAATATGCAGAAAATGAAGTTATCGTTGATATGAGCGTGAAAGAAAACAATGTTGTTATTTCTATAATGGATGATGGCCCGGGTATTCCAGAGGAAATCAAAAGAAAAATATTTGAACCTTTTTTTACTACAGATGACAATTCGAAGACATTAGGTTTAGGGCTAACACTTGCAAAAGCAGTAATTGAATCAATTGGAGGAACAATTCAAGTTAAAGAAGGGGTTTTAGGAGGAGCAGAATTTGTTTTAACTATTCCTCTATATCAAGAAAATATGGATGAAAATTACACACAAGAAATTTTTCCACAACTCAAGAAATATCAATTACTTATTGTAGAAGATGATAAAGATTTGCACCAACTTATTATAATCTCTCTGAAAAAGTCGGGTATGGATATTACCAGTGCTTATTCTACAGATGAAGCAATTATAAAATTAAAACAGCAAAATTATGATTCAATTATCCTTGATATTCAACTTCCGGGTTCCATAACAGGTTATCAGTTATATAATTACATAATAGAAGAAAGAAAATATCCTCCTAATAAAGTGATATTGATAACTGCTGACAGCATGAACCTATCCACACAAAAATTCCTACAAAAAGTAAGAAGCCTTTGTCTGGAAAAGCCATTTCAATTTGAAGACCTTAAGAAAATTGTGGAAACAAGTCTAAATCTTTAACAAAAAAGCAACTACTAATTGTATTATCATTTTTTCTCACCCTATTAGTTGTGTTATAGTTATATACAAATAAAAATCAAATTTATAATTCAGGCTTATGAATTTATGAATAGAAAAAAATTATATTATTCGATTTCTTATTTGGGTTTGATTTGTGTCTCTGTAGTTATAAGTTTATTATCAGGATGTGCAAAAGAACATAGATTAAAACCTATCCATTTTAGACCTGTACCCCCTCCAGAAATCCCATCTCAAGAATTACCTCCTGTGGCAACAGCATCACCAGTTCAATCTATTCGAATAGCCAATGCCTATTTTGAAGAAGCCCAAAATGCACTTCAGAAAAATGATAAAAAGACTGCTCAGGAAAAATATTTAACTGCCCGTAGGACATTAATAAGTGTCGGAATCGTCCCCTGTATTTTTCGTGATTTAGAATCATGGGAAAGGGACATGCTTCCGGAATCAGAAAAGAAAATAAACCTTCAGTCTATGAATACATATAAGATAATAGAAGGACTGAAAGGTTCTCCACCTTATAGTTCTATTGATATTCCTTTTCCTGTCCCAGAAAGAGTTTTATATGAAATTGAAGACGCTCAAACGAGGTATCCAGACCGTTTTCAGGAAGGCTTGGACCGAAGTGGTTATTATGTCCCTTATATAAGGGAATCTCTAAAAAAGGCAGGCTTACCTCAGGAATTATGTTGGTTGGCGATGGTAGAAAGTATGTATAAACTAAAAGCATACTCTTCTGCAGGTGCTGCGGGTATGTGGCAATTTATTCGTTCAACAGGCGAACACTACAATATGAGAATTGACTCATATATAGATGAAAGATATAATTGGGTCATTGCAACATCTCATGCTATTGAATATTTAACCAATCTTCACAACTTTTTTAAAGGGGATTGGAATCTGGCTATAAGTGCTTATAATATGGGAGAAGGGGCATTAATGCGTAAAATTGAAGCCAATGGGAGAAATAGGAACTTTTGGACACTTATCGAAACACCTCCCGCCTCTTATGAAATTAGAGATGAAACAAAAAAATATCTCCCGCGGTTTCTTGCTTATATACTCATTTGTAACGACCCAGTTCCTTACGGTTTTTCACCTTCCCCTTATCAACCCATTAAATGGGATGAAGTTGAAGTTAGCGGGATGTATGCACTGGATGCATTAGATAGAGCCATGGGTTATACAGCGGGAACACTTTCTTCCTGGAACCCATTTTTAATTCGAGGAACCACTCCACCTACAGGATGTAAATTAATGATACCTGCAGGAGATGGCTCAAAATTATTGGCAATGCTAAATAATCCATCTATTAAGCAAGCCGAAGTAATCACATATAAAGTTAAGAAAGGTGAAACTGCTTATCATATTGCACAAAAATATGACATTTCCGTTAATGAATTGCTGAAAATCAATGATTTCAATAGCGTGAAATCTGTAAAGGCAGGAATGGAAATACAAGTTCCTCTCTCAAAGAAAGGGCGTTTTAGTTTTGCTAAAAGTGAAGATAAAGAAGCTAAAAAAGAACTTGAACAAGAAACCAAAGATTACCATCTTGTTCAAAAAGGGGAGACCTTATTTTCTATAGCGAAGAAATATAACATTGAAGTAGAAAATTTAGCAGTATGGAATAATATGAAAAGTGACCAGAGATTGAAAGTGGGGGATAGAATATCCATAAAGCCACTTCCCTCTCAAAATGTTGAGGTATCCCAATCTATTCCCCATGAAGAAGAGAAACAGCAAACAAGAGATATTTATCATGTAGTTAAAGCAGGAGATACTATTAATTCAATATCTAAAACATATTCTACGGAACCTGAAAAGATTATGCAGATGAACAATCTTTCAGCGAAATCAATATTGCATATAGGTCAAAGGCTGGTTGTCGGGAAAGAAACAATCAAGAAAACACAAGACACAAGACCAATAACAGTTTCTACGGATATTCCAAAAGATAATAAAAATACCGAAATAAACAATGAAAATAAAGTGCACGAAATTCAGAAAGGAGATACACTTGGGAAAATTGCTTCTCTTTATAAGATTGATATAGGTAAATTAAAACAATGGAATAAATTGGATGATAATTCCACGCTTAAAATAGGACAAAAAATATATTTATATGACCCTGAGATAAAAGAGAATACCCAACCCAAAGAGGAAAAATCTCAGGGAAATGTATACCTTGTAAAACAGGGGGATACTCTCTCTAAGATTGCAAGAGAAAACAATACAAGCATAAAAAATATTATGGAGTTAAATAACCTGAATGAAAATTCTAATTTACAAATTGGACAAAAAATTATCTTGTCTCGGGAGATAACGAATAATAAAAGCAATACCTCGCAAATATCAAAAGAAAAAACATCTGTAAAAGAAAATATTGTTCCCACAGATTTTGTCTTATATCGTGTGCAACCCGGAGATAATTTATGGTCAATAGCAAGGAAAAATAACATTTCTGTGAACGAATTAACTCAATGGAACAATTTAGATACCTCAAAACAATTGAAAATTGGTCAGGAAATAAAAATACGAGCGGTAGTAAAACAGGGCGAAAAAATAGATAACAAAGATAGAGTTCAAGTATCTGAAGTAACTGCTACAGCCAAGCCACAAGTTATACCACAGCAAGATAAAAAGCAATCTAAAATAGATACCTACACCGTCCAAAAAGGAGACTCTTTATATACAATTTCTAAAAAGTTAGGAATTTCTTTAAAGGAACTTAAAGAAATTAATAATTTTGATGAGAAGAAAGTCCTTCAGGTGGGAGAAGTAATTCGTATTAAAAAATAAAAAATTGTTGGATTAATAATTACAGGGTATATTTACTTTTATCCAACAACTGATTTATAATTTATTTAAAGAATAGGTTTTAATAATATGAAAAAACAATTTTTTCTTGTTTTTACTTTAATATCTTTATTGACTTTATATTTATGGAGTGAAGATACTAAAAACATAGGAATTGCGGATATGTCATCTTCTCGTTTAACTATTACCAGTTCAGCATTTAAGATGGGTTCTACTATTCCCAAAAAATATACGGGAGATGGTGTTGATGTTTCTCCACCGTTAAGTTGGGATGGTGTCCCAGAAGGAACGAAGTCATTGGCACTAATTTCAGACGACCCGGATGCCCCTGTAGGAACATGGGTTCATTGGGTTATTTTTAACATTCCTTCTTCGGAAAAGGGTCTCCCCGAGGGAGTTCCCAAACAAAATACACTCTCTAACGGTGCTAAACAGGGTATGAACGATTTCCGAAAGATTGGATATAACGGTCCTGCTCCTCCTCCAGGTAAGCCTCATAGGTATTATTTTAAATTATATGCTCTGGATATAGTATTGGATTTGTCTGCAGGTATAAAGAAGTCAGAATTGTTAAAAGCAATGGAAGGGCATATACTTTCCACATCCGAGTATATGGGGACTTACCAAAGGTAGTTTATCGAAAAAATAATGGTTATATACATTATCCAGAAAGTAGGATTTTTTTAAAATAATTAAAGTAAAGAAAGGGAAAAGAAATGCTTCCGTTAGAAGTAGAACACAAATTGGAACACCGTCTTGAAGTTATTAATAAATGGCGTTATGGAAAAATAGGTGATGTTGATTTAGAAATGGCGGTAACAAAGGAGCATTTTAGAACTCCTCCGGAACATCTTGAATATAACCCTGCCCCTATTGGTTCTAAATGGGGTAGTCATTGGGAAACTGTTTGGTTTCGTGGGCAAATAGAAATACCTAAACAATATAAAGGTTATCGGATATATTACAGGCATGATAGTGTCGCAGAAAAATTACTGTTTGTGAATGGCAAGCCTTATGCTGGAATGGATATAAAACATCCAGCAGTATTACTAAATCCTTATTCCAAAGGTGGGGAACAATATAATATTTATGTAGAGGCATATTGTGGACACCCATTTCCCGGCGTAGAAGGTTATGATATTAGAGTAAGGACTTTACATTCGGTGGGAGAGGCACCTGAAAGTGAGCCACCTCTTGAATTAGAATCAAGTGAATTATTGTATGAAAGAGTTCATATAACGCAGTTATATTTCGATGCTCTTGCTTTACTCCAAACATCTAAAATCCTGGATAAAAACTCTCTAAGACGAGCCAGGATATTAAAAGGGTTAAATGAAGCATTAGACTGTATTCCGATGCATTGGGTGACAGAGGAAGAGTTAGAAACTGCGGTAAAGATTGCTCAAAAAGTAATAAACTCTTTAATGAAATGTCATAATGGTACTACAACACCTTTTATAGGTATTGTTGGACACGCTCATATTGATATTGGATGGCTCTGGCCTGTTAAAGAGACAATTCGGAAAGCCGCTCGCACCTTTTCAAGTATGTTATTACTGATGGAGACCTATCCCGAATTCCGTTTCATACAGTCACAACCTGTTTTGTATCGGATGATAGAAGAAAATTATCCAGAACTTTTAGGAAAAATAGTAAAAAGGGTAAAAGAGGGACGATGGGAACCTAATGGCGGAATGTGGGTTGAAGCGGATTGCAATATTTCAGGGGGAGAGTCCCTGGTGCGACAATTTTTGGAAGGAATAAAAGCAGTAAAAAAATATTTTGGATATGTTCCAGATACATTATGGTTACCCGATGTTTTTGGTTATTCTTCTGCTTTACCTCAAATCTTAAATAAATGCAATATAAAGAACTTTGTTACGAGCAAAATAAACTGGAATGATACAAATCGCTTTCCCTACGATACTTTTTGGTGGCAGGGAATAGATGGCTCTCGTATTTTTACACATTTTTTAACAACCCGAACCAATGGCTACAATGCTTTTCCCAATCCTATTGTTATTAAAGAAACATGGAATTATGTTCAACACAAAGAAATCCAGAACGCCGTTTTATGTTCGATAGGATATGGTGATGGAGGAGGTGGGACTACTTTAGAAATGATTGAAATAGCCAGACGGTTGAAAGATTTGGAGGGATGTCCCAAAGTTGATTTTGTAAATGTTTCCGAATTTTTATCTAAACTTCGAGAAGATATTAAAGATGAAATTCCTTGTTGGGTAGGGGAACTCTATCTTGAACTTCATCGAGGCACATATACAACACAGGCAAAAACAAAGAAATACATGCGAAAATTAGAATTGCTACTGCGGAGTGTTGAGATTTGGGCTTCTTTGGCATTTATTTATGGGAACGAATATCCATCGCAAAAATTAGAAACTTTATGGAGAAAATTGTTGACAAATCAATTTCACGATATACTGCCCGGTAGTTCAATCCATGAAGTTTATCAAGATGCGGAGAAAGAGTTTGAGGAGATAGAAAAGGAATTAAAAGATATTCAAGAAAAAACTATAGAATTTTTAGGAACAAAAATTCATTCTGACCCGAATAATAACGGATATTTAATCTGTAATTCTTTGCCATGGGAAAGAAATGACACCGTTTTTATACCCAATAAGGAATATAGTGCTGCTATTGATGTGAATGGCAACAATCTGGAAACCCAACAAACTCAGCAAGGACTGTATGTTTCTGTATCATTACCACCGATGAGTATTATCCCCATTGCATTAAGAAAAATAGAAACTATCAATCCAAGTCCCTTTGTCAATATCAATGACACATTAGAAACACCTTTTTATAAAGTAAAGTTTGATAAATCTGGTAGAATTATTAGCCTATGGGACAAAGAAGCACATCGAGAGGTTGTAAAAGAAGGATATTCCTTAAATTCTCTTTATACAGCGGAAGATATTCCTGTTTGCTGGGATGCATGGGATATTAATTCGGATTACAGAGATAAAATACAATATGAAGAAAATCTCGTTTCATCAAAAGTAATTGAAGATGGGTCTATTATGCATGTAATTCGTAGGGAATATAAGATAGGGAAGAGGTCAAATCTTGTTCAGGATATTGTCTTCTATTCGAAAAATCGACGGATAGATTTCAAAACAGAAGTAGATTGGCATGAGAAGCATACATTATTAAAAACGGGGTTCTATTTTAATATTCTGGCGGAGGAATTTAAAAATGAAATACAGTTCGGTCATATAGTTCGACCTTTACACCAAAATACCTCATGGGATAGAGCAAAATTTGAAGTTTGTGCCCATAAATGGGTAGATGTTTCGGAAGCAGATTATGGTGTTGCTTTGATTAATGATTGTAAATATGGACACGATGCATATAAAGGCCGTATATCACTAACACTCCTTCGTTCTCCTATGGCTCCCGATATGGAAGCAGACCAGGGAAAACATATATTTACCTACGCTATTTTACCTCATAGGGGAGATTTTAATGTTAAATCTGTTGTCCGTTCCGCTTATGAATTAAATGTGCCTATAGATGTTTATGCTCACCATAAAAAAGAGGAAACAACACAAGAAAGCATATCTTTATGTTGGATTGATAATACCAATGTTATTATTGAGACTGTAAAGAAATGCGAATTAGATGAATCTATCATAATCCGTCTTTATGAAGCAGGAAAAACAAGAGGTTTTGTCAATCTTTCATTCCCATTCCGAATTAAGAAAGCCTACGAGTGTAATCTATTAGAAGAAAATACCGTTTCTTTAGATGTATCAAATAATAATGTTAAAATTTCAATTACTCCATTTGAAATCAAGACGATAAAAGTATATTATCGTAGTTAGAATGGATATATAAGAATGAAAGAGAATAATATTGACCAAAAGGTAATGGCATTTTCTCAGGAATGTATCCGCTGGGTAGTTCGGTTCCTGACTATTATAATGGTTTTTGTTATTGCCTATTCTGCTCTGGATATTGTTAGTGTTGTGTTGTCTAAAATATGGAATGTTCCTAAATTCTTCCTCACGGTAGACGACCTGGTGGATATTTTTGGTGCATTTTTAGGAGTTTTGATAGCCATTGAGATTTATGAAAATATAATAATTTATCTCCGCGAAGATGTAATTCATGTCCGAGTTGTTGTGGCTACTGCACTTATTGCTGTTAGCAGGAAAGTAATTATTATGGATTTTAATAAAGTAGAAGCCTTTAATGTTCTTGCATTAGGAGCATTAGTAATTGCAGTTGCTGTTGCATACTGGTTTGTTCGCTCAGAAAAGAAATCATCAAAAACAGAAGAAAAAGACTTATAGATAAAATAAAACAATTGTATGAACACAATTGCAATCCTAAAAACGGTTCATTTAACAAAAAAATACTCAGGATTTTCTTCAAAAGAATATTACGCTGTAAATGACCTTTCTTTTGAAATAAATAAAGGGGAGGTTTTTGGCTTTCTCGGGAGGAACGGTGCTGGTAAAACGACAACAATCAAGATGATTTGTGGATTATTAATACCTACTTCCGGAAAGGTATATATTAACGGTATAGAAACTATAGACCCCAATTCAAGAAAAAATCTTGGATACCTTCCTGAACAACCTTACTTTTATGAATATCTTACACCGAGGGAAACTATCGAGTTCTATTGTAGATTAAAAGGCATAGATTCAAAAGAAAGACAACAAGAATGGTTAAGACTTTCTGAACTTCTTGATTTAAAACCAATTGCAGATATCAGATTGAAAAATTTTTCCAAAGGGATGAGACAAAAAATAGGTTTTGCTATAGCATTAGTAGGAAATCCGGATTTTTTGATTTTAGATGAGCCTATGAGTGGATTAGACCCTGTGGGAAGGAAACATATCCGCGAACTTATTCAACAACAAAAAGAGATGGGAAAGACTATATTCTTTAGTTCCCATGTTTTAAGTGATGTAGAACAATTGTGTGATAGAGTAGGTGTATTATCAAAGGGTAAATTGGTTGCTATTGGGCATGTTCGAGAAGTTCTACAACAAGATATTCGACAGGTTGAAGTAATATTCAAAAATTTAGACACGGCTCTAATACCTCCATTGCAAAAAAAAGGTACATTAATCCGAACATGGGAAGACTATTTCCAATTCCGATTTGAAAATATTTCTATTGCCAATCAAGTAATAACCGAATGCCTACAAAAAGGTGCTGTTATTATAGAATGTAGCCCTCAAAGAGAAACATTAGAAGACTACTTTATAAGAATGCAAATCGTTGAAGATAGTCAAATAAGGAAAAATGATATTTACTATTCCCGAGTTGAGGAATAAAAAAAATGAGAATTTTAGCAGTAGCCCAAAATACTTTCCGCGAATCTGTTCGCGATAAAGTTTTGTATGTTTTGTTACTTTTTGCAGGGGTGGTTATTATTGGCTCAAAAGCAGTGGGATGGATAAGTATTGGACAGGATATAAAGATTATTAAAGACTTATCCTTAGCGGGAATGTCTGTTTTTGGGGCTTTAATTGCTATTTTTGTGGGAACAAATCTTGTTTATAAAGAAATTGACAAACGGACGATTTATACAATCATTGCCCAACCTTTACATCGTTATGAGTTTGTTATCGGGAAATATTTAGGTTTGTCCCTTTTAATTTTCGGGGTGGTTGTCTTGATGAGTATTATATCTGCGATATATATTGTTGTTTTAGGCGGAGATATTAATCATTGGTATTTTATCGCTTCGTTCCTTATCTTTATGAAATTATTATTAGTAACAGCCCTTGCTGTTCTCTTTTCTACTTTAAGTTCTCCTATTTTAGGAGCAATTATTGTATTTTGTTTTTATGTATTTGGGCATTCAACAGGAGTGTTAATTGACCTTCCACCGAATTTCGAAGGGACATGGAGTAAACCCGTTTTACAAGCACTATATTACATATTGCCTAATTTTTCTAATTTTGACATCCGTTCTGAAGTTGTTAATGGGGTTCCTGTGTCCTATGTGTATGTGATTTATATAATTATATATGCAATCTTATATTCGATGTTTTTTATTTATTTTGCGGTCTTAATGTTTCAGAGGAAAGATGTTTAAAACTTATTTCGTTAGAAATAAAGTATTCCATTTATTTCTTATTATTACATTGCTGGTATTAATTATTTGTGTCCAGTATCGAATCGCATCATTTTCAAAAGTTCAAAGTAAAGAGTTGTTATATTTGCCCAATGAAAAGTTATTAAGGTATTTTACCGCTGGATTAGATACAGTAATTGCGGATTTTTTATGGATACATTGTTTGTTATATGTAGGTGCTGAAATTCATGGGGATTTTTCTTTTGAGTGGTTAGAAAAAATGTTAAATGCGGTTGTTCAATTAGACCCTTATTTTAGAGAAGTATATCGTTTTGGTAGTGTCTTTTTATCCTCTTTACGAGCAGATTCAGATGCCGCCCTGAAATTACTCCATCGGGGAATTTACTATCGTCCAGAGACATGGGACTTACCTTATGAGGCAGGTATGATATATCTCCTGAATAGAGCCAATGAACCTAATTCAAAAAAACTTGCCGGAATGTATCTTGCTATGAGTTCCGCGACGGGGAAAGCCCCGCAATTTATAGTAGATTTGGCAGAAAAATTAAATTACGAGCATGATTTGATAGAAATTGAAAGGGACATGTGGTCAAACTTATTAAAGAGTGAGGATAAGTTATTACGCGATTTAGCCGAGAGAAAATTGCTAATGGTGGAGATTAAACAAATTTGTCGTGAGTTAACATCGCGAGTACAAAAATATAGAGAAACAAATAATAAATTGCCAGAGAAATTGGAAGAAATAGGATTATCTACGGATTCCATTCGCGACCCGTTAGGTGGAAGGTTTTTTATATCAAAATCAGGTAAGGTAGAGAATACAACAATTTTAGATGAACAATTGGAACGGAACAAACATTTATTGGAAAATGGAATAAAACTGTATTATGAAAGATTTGGGGCCTATCCTCCTAATCTTCAAGAATTATTAAATAAAAATGTTATGACTTTCCTCCCCCAACATCCCTACGAAGACCGCGAATGGGATTATAATCCCGAAACAGGAACTCTAAATGAGCATCAAAAATAATAGACTTTTATTCTAAAATACCTTCGGGGGATATTACGCAATTTTCAAGGTGTGTGTTTGCAGGAATAGAAGCATTATTTAAAACCACACATTTCTTTAATGTGCAGTTATCTCCAATAGTGACATTATCCCCAATTACAGTGTTATCCAGAGAACAGTTATGCCCTAATTTACAATTATCCCCAGTTATATATGTTTTTCCCTGCCTTGCTAATTCGTAAATACAACATGTAATAAGGTCTTTAATATAAGTTAGATTTACATCCCATTCAATAATCGAAAGTGCTTTTACAGGATAACCAAAATCAATAAGAATCTGAATAGAATCGGTCAGTTCATATTCATCTCTTAATGCCGTGCGAGGAGTTCGTCGAATACCTTCAAAAATCCGTTCATCAAATAAATAAATACCGCATCCTTTTAAGTTTGTTTGGGGATATTTGGGTTTTTCTATTACTTTCGTTACAAACCCGTCCTTAGAAGTATAAACACTGAAGTTTTTCTTTATGTTCTCAATATTGTTTTCTTCCTTTGTAGCTAATACACAGGCACATTGATTTTGTAACATGACTTCACTCATGAGGTTCAAATCAGGAGCATGGAAAAATATATCTCCTAAAAGTAGAAAAAAAGGTCCTTTGATATGAGGTTCTAATTGTCCTACCGCATGTGCCAATCCTAATCGTTTTTCTTGTTCTACATAACGAATATTAACACCCCAATTACTTCCATCTCCTAATGTTTGTATAATTCGATACCCTAAATGCCCAATGACTATAATAAAATCTGTAATACCGAGAGATTTCAGTGCTTCAATCTGGTAAACAATCAAAGGTTTATTTGCAATAGGGACAATCGGTTTGGGATTTTGTTCCCCGAAGGGACCCAGTCGTGCTCCATGTCCTGCGGCTAAGATTACTCCTTGATACATAATTTCTTCTCCAATAATTTATAGAAATTTAATAAACATGAGAACCTGAAGGCAAAACGCGAATAAGTTCTTCAAGGGTTGTAATCCCTTTTTGTGCTTTTTTTAATCCATCTTCAGACATCGTTTCCATTCCCAGAGAAATTGCAAGGTTATGCAATTGTGAAGCGGTAGGATGTTTTAATACCAATTCTTCTATTTCCGATGATACAGGTAGCAATTCACCTATACATGCCCTTCCTCTATAACCAATATACTGACACATAGAACAACCTTTGCTCTTAAAAAATACCTCTTCTTTATCGGATAAGTTAAAAAACGAATAGGTTGATACATGAGGTATATAAGTTTCTATACAATCCGGGCAATTAATACGGATAAGCCGTTGGGCTAAAGTGGCGATTACAGAAGAAGCCACTAAATAAGGTTCTATTCCCATATCCAGCAATCGAATAAAAACACCTGCTGCAGTTCCGCTATGGATAGTACTAATCACAAAATGTCCTGTAAGTCCTGCCTGAATTGCAATGTGGGCTGTTTCATAATCGCGAATTTCTCCAACCATAATTACTTCCGGGTCTTGCCGTAAAATAGAACGCAGAGCATTGGCAAATGTGAAGTCCACATGAGGATTGATTTGTATCTGTGAAATTTTATCCATAGAATACTCCACAGGGTCTTCTATGGTAACAATATTAGGCAAGGAACGGTTTGATTGTATCATTTCCTGAATAATGGCATAGATAGTCGTGGTCTTACCACTACTACTGGGTCCTGTGAGTAAGAGCGTTCCTTGATTTCTCTTAATTAATTCTTTAAGTTTTTCCTCAACATAAGGTTGAAAACCTAATACATCAAGATGAAATAAATCCTGGGATTCTCCTAAAATGCGGATAACAACCTTTTCCCCTTTGATAGTCGGAACAATAGATACCCTTAAAGGGCGTTGACAGGTAGTCTTATTTGAATCTATACGACCATCCTGAGGAACATCCTTTCGGTAAATAACAAGATTGGATAAAATTTTTATTCGTGCTATAATCCGAGACTGATATTCTCGGGGGATGAGTGCGACTTGATGAAGCATCCCATCTATTCGATACCGTAATGCTAAATGTTCAGACCAGGGCTCTAAATGTATATCACTTGCCATGTGATAA
>DAOSUS010000010.1:0-25740 GCA_035378955.1 Candidatus Hydrogenedens sp.
TGTTCTTTTTTCCTCTTTTTTATCTTCTTTTACTAAAGTTTATTATCTCGCTATTACTTACCGATATTATTAATACCCCTCCCGCTCTCTTTCATTTCATTTTCCCTCGAAACTCCCTCTGTATTACAATGATTAAAAAATTAAACTTTTATTCAGAGTCTCATACAAAAATAATGGTTACCAAATAAATCTATTAATAGCAAAGGAATTCGAAATGTCTTATCATCTACATTCTCTTCTTAGGAATTGGAATAACACACGAAGCATTTTTTTTGTAATTGCTCTCTTTCTTTTTGGGAATATCTGTATCGCAATTTTAATTTCGGCGGAAGAAATAGTTGCCCTTGAAACGGATAGTTTTTCTTTGGGTATTGAGAATACAGGAAATATTGTGCATTTTATAGATAAAGCAACGGGGAAAGATTATATAGATAATCAGCAGAAAACAACAATTGCTGTGTTGCGAGGGGATAAACAGAGTTTTCCTGCAAAGACGATAAAATATGAGGGAGGATTGTTAACGGTAGATTTTGGTGAAGTCGCAGGACAGGTTGTTTTTCGGATAACACCTGGTCCGAAGCGGATTGTATTTGAAGTGCAGTCTGTGTCGTGGGATAAAGCGGAAGAACTTTCGTATGCAGAGGTACCGCTTACCTTAAAAGGGACCTTTGAAGATACCTTTGCAGTGACACCTCTGGCACTGGACCTGAAAACGAATTGTAATCAAATACCGGGCTTATGTTCTAAATTAACAGGTTTTATTGTATATAAACGGTTTGGTCTTGAGGGTGCAAAAGGAGCATTGGTGTCTGCTACTATGGAAGGCATACGAGATGCCCTTAAAGATGCTATAAAATCATCTTCGGATTTACCTCAATCGGATTTAGGTGGACCCTGGGCTCTGGATGCAAAAATAAATCAAGGCTCTTATTTGATTTCAACGGGGGAGTATGTTACGGAGGAGACTGTATCGCAATGGATAGATGTAGCGAAAAGTATGGGAGCAACCCAGATTGACCTACACGGCGGGTATCCTTTCCGTTGGGGTGATTTTGAAGTAAATCCTGAATTATATCCGCGGGGAAGAGATAGTCTGAAGGCAGTTATTGACACGATACATCAGGCGGGTTTGTATGCAGGTTTGCATACCTACTCTTTTTTTATAGACAAAAAGACGCCCTGGGTAACGCCTGTTCCTGACGCACGATTGGCTTCTGATACTATTTTTACCCTGTCGGAAGATTTAAGTGCGGAAAATAATCAGGTTGTTGTTGACGAAAGCACAGAGACAATGTCAGCAGTTACGGGTTTTTTCATTCGTAACAGTGCAACTTTGAGGATTGATGATGAATTGATTATATACAAAGATGTGCAGAAAAACTTACCATATACATTTACGGAATGTGTCCGCGGTGCATACGGCACAAAGGTTTCTGCTCACAAAAAGGGAACTAAGGTTCACCATTTGAAAGAATGTTTCGGTTTGTTTGTGCCCGATGTTAATTCGACCCTTTTTACCGAAGTAATTCAACGGACAGCAGATTTGTATAACTATTGTGGATTTGACATGGTGTATCTGGATGCTCTGGATGGTTCAGATGTATTAGGAGGTTGGGAAAATGCATGGCATTATTCCGCAAAATTTGTATATGAATTAGTTCGTAGGCTCAATAAACCTCCTATTATGGAGATGAGCACTTTTTCACATCATCTCTGGTGTGTTCGTTCGCGTATGGGAGCCTGGGACTGTCCTATGCGGGGCAAGAAAGAGTTTGTAGATTATCATATTATCAGCAATCGTCAATGGAAATATTCCTTTTTACCAACAAATTTAGGCTGGTGGGGGATTTTTGATTGGGATGGAGTTCAACCAGAGCGAAGCATGCCTGATGAATTGGAATATATTTGTGCAAAGGCATTAGCAACAGATAGTAGTTTATCGTATGTTGCAGGTTTCACACCGAAAAATTTAAACAGCGACAAGTTTCAACGATTTGCAAAAATAGCGAAAAAATATGAAGACCTTCGCCTTAAAGGTATTGTCCCTAAATCTGTGAAGGAAAAACTTGCAGAACTGGGTGCCGAGTTTACCTTGAATATTGATGAAAACGGAGCGATTGAATTTCGACATATTACTTACTCTAAATACACCGTAACCGATAATGAAATATTGAATAAGTTCACTGTTAATAATCCTTACGGTTCTCAACCGCTAAAAATGCGTGTCGAAGCCCTGCTTGCAATGGATACGGAAGATAGTCCTGATGCAAAACCACTTGCGGATTTCAATAAAGAAGATGAATTCAGCAAGGCAGAAACGCAAAAGGGCGTATCTGCAACACTCCAATATCCGATAACAGAAGCAGGAGATGAAAAGTTAAAGGCGATATTGCATGCAGAGAATACAGAAGTGGAAGAAAAACGGTCGTGGGCTGTGTTTCGTAAGGAATTCAAAGACATGATTGATTTTTCTAATAAAGGGATTGGTGTATGGGTAAAGGGAGATGGACAGGGGGAAGTGCTTAATTTCCAGGTTGCTTCGCCCAAACATTTAATAGGTGGTTTTGCAGACCATTATATAACAGTAAATTTCAACGGTTGGCGTTATTTTGAACTCGTTGAACCCGAATCATACCTGTTAACTCGCTATGAATGGCAACATACTCGCATGCGTGAGGATTTTTTAGCGGGGAAATCGGAAATCATGTCTTTTGCGTATCCGATGTATCATTATTGGGTCAATTTTAAGAACATTGCAACATTAACTATCGGCGTTAACAATATTCCAATGGGTAAATCAGTTGAGGTAGGTATTGGTCCTATCAAGACAATTCCACTCAAATCATTGAAAATAAAAAATCTAACTATTCAGGTAGGGGATGTAAAATTGACTTTTCCTGCCGAAATAGAGAGTGGTAGTTATGTAGAATTTCTATCCAGAGACCATTGTAAACTTTATAACGCAAAAGGAGAGTTTGTTAGCGATATTGTTCCACAGGGAGGAGAACCCATCCTTCAACAGGGAGAGAATACAGTGGTATTTAGTGGAGATAAGTTAAACAAATATAGTCCTCGCTTGGATATAACAGTTATTGCAGAAGGAATACCTTTATCAATGTGATTTTTATTGTTTTTTAGATTTCAGTTCAAAAGGTAGAAACGAATATAATTATTTGTAATAACTAACTTGCTGTATTGAAAATGTAAGGTTGAACATACAAATATATTAGGATTATCAGGAATGATTAGACGCTTACAAATTTTGCATTACAAAGCGTTTAAGTATGTTGATATACAACTTGAACCCTTCCAAATAATAGTAGGACCGAATGGCAGTGGTAAAAGTACTTTCTTTGATACGATTTGTTTAATTCAGGATATTCTCCGAGAAGGACCTCAAAATGCAATTCAGAAAAGGGTGTCTCAATTTAAGGAATTATTATGGAAAAAAGAGGGGGAACAATTTGAAATTGTTTTGCAAATGAATATTCCCGAAGAAATAAAAAGGAAATTAAAGGATGTTGAATATAATATAGTTCGTTATGAAATATCTATACATACTGATAACATTAACGGGATTAGCATTCGAGATGAGAATCTTTGGTTAATAAGGAAAGATAATGGAAGTGTTTATAAAAATGGTAAAAAAGAAAGAGAGCCAGACCTGTTTCCTCAGGAGTTAATAGCGCCTGAGCATATTGTTGTTTCAAGGAGAAAAAAGACGCCGCCGGGTTAGAGAAAAGTTATATCAAAAAATGCGCCGGGAAGTGGGTATTTTAAATCGGAAACTACGGAGTGGAATATTATTTATAAGATAGGTCCTTATAAGGCATCACTTGCTGGAACACCAGAAGATGAAGAAAGATTTCCGGTATCTCTCTGGTTAAAGAGTGTTTTTATGGATGGGATACAATTTCTACAATTAAATAGTAATAATATGCGTGTTTCTTGTAGACCCGATGTCCCTGTGTCTTTTCAGACAGATGGTTCTAATTTACCAAAGGTGATACAGAACTTAAAGAAAAAAAATCCGAAGGCTTTTACTTTATGGCTTGAACATATACAATCTGCCTTGCCGGAGGTCCAGGACATTCAAATAAGGGAAAGAAAAGAAGACAGATTTTTATATCTTAGTATTATTCACAAAAATGGTTTGGAATTGCCTTCATGGGTTATTTCTGACGGGACATTACGCCTTTTAGCACAAACAATTATTCCTTATTTATCAGAAAAAGATAAGATATATATGATTGAGGAGCCTGAAAACGGTTTACATCCCCTTGCTATAGAAAGCATATATCAATCGCTTTCTTCGGTATATAAAAGTCAGGTATTTTTAGCAACTCATTCGCCTGCAATATTAAATCTTGCCAAATTAAAAGAAATTTTATGTTTCTCGAAAACAGAATCGGGTAGCGTAGATGTAATAAAGGGTATAAATCATCCCAAACTTAAAGATTGGCAGGAAACGGTGAATATTGCTTCGCTTCATGCGGCCGGGGTATTGCAATGAAAGATATTTGCTTTTATGTAGCAGATAAATCTATGAAACAGGGATTAGAAGGGTTGCTTTCATTATTATTTCCGGATAAACAAGCAAGTGATTTTTGTGATTTTTATGTAGACCCACATCACGATGCGGGTGTATATAACAATGCAGGTAATTTTTTGCGGAATCTTTTAAAACAGTATCGCTATGCGATGGTATTTTTAGACCATGAAGGAAGTGGACAGGAAAAGAAAACTTGCGAAGAGATAGAGAAAAAAATAGAAGGGGAACTTGTATATAATGGCTGGGCGAAAGAAAGAGTAAAAGTTATTGTTTTTGCCCCTGAATTAGAAATCTGGATATGGGTAGAGTCAAAAATCGTTTCAAAAACATTAGGTTGGAACAATTATCAAGAACTAAAAAATTGTCTCATGTTGGAAGGGTTTTGGGAGAAAGGAAAAACAAAACCCCAAAGACCAAAAGAATGTATGGAATATGCCTTAAAAGAAAAAGGAATCCCGCGTTCATCATCATTATTTAAGAAAATTGCTGAAAACATTACTCTTGAAGTATTTCAAAAATGTCAGGATACCTCTTTTCGAAAATTCATAGAAACACTGTAACGCTGGTATGATAAGAAATGGATTTAAGAAGAAAACAATTTATTGTTATATAAGGTTTTTGTAAACATTAGATAGGGGAGTGTCGTTTTTTTAGATAAATCTATTTTTAGGGCAGGGAAACTGCGGTTATAGTTAGGATTTTAAAGGATAGAAGTTTGAAGAAATGGAAAGAAATGTGATATTTTTTATCATCAATTGTTATAGAGTGCTACTAAAAAATGTTTTGTTATTATTAAGGAACCTTTATTTTTCGGGGATGAGTGTTGATAGAAAGGTTTCTTTTAGTAAGTTTTTTAGTTTATTTTTTTATCTATCCCAAAACCTAAATGACGGGAGTATTAAAGTATGATACAAGTTACAGACTTAACAATGCACTACGGTCCTGTTGTGGCGTTAGACCGCATCTCTTTTGAGGTTCGAAAGGGCGAGGTTGTCGGTCTACTGGGACCCAATGGTGCGGGAAAATCTACCACAATGAAGATTTTAACCACATATCTATACCCAACTGCGGGTAAAGCCGTCGTTGCAGGTTATGATGTAACACAGCAGCCATTAAAAGTTCGACAGGTTATTGGCTACCTTCCCGAAGTATTGCCTCTTTATATGGATATGGAAGTCAGTTCTTATTTGAAATTTGTGGGGCAAGCCCGGGGATTAAGTGGTGCCCGATTAAATCATCGGATGGAATTAGTTGTGGAGACCTGTGGACTGAAGCCGATGTTTCGCAAGATAATCCGTGAGTTATCCAAAGGGTATCGCCAGCGAACGGCTTTAGCACAGGCATTAATCCATGACCCGGAGGTCGTTATTCTTGATGAACCTACTTCAGGTTTAGACCCGCATCAGATTTTAGAAATACGACACCTTATTGATGAACTTGCCAAAGATAAAACCGTTATTCTTTCTACACATATCTTGCAGGAGGTAGAAGCCACCGCAGACCGTATCGTGATTATTAATCGAGGTAAAATTGTGGGTGATGGCACAATTGAGGAACTTCGGAGTAGAGCCAAGGATTCGGAACGATATCTGTTTACTGTATCCGGAGAACAGAGTGAAGTTCAGAAATATATTTCTGGAATAAGTGGTGTGAAGAAAGTTCAGTTTATAAACAGTCAGGATGGATTTTCTTCCTTCGTTGTTATTAGCAAGTTGGGTATGCCGGTATGGCGTGAATTGAATGAGTTAGCACAAAATCAGCGTTGGACCATTAAAGAATTGTCGGAAAAACCCCTGAGTTTGGAAGAAACCTTCCTTACTTTAACGGAAAAGGAGAAACCCGAAATGGAACTTACAGAGAGAAGGAGGGCAACCCATGCGTAATATTTTATGTATATATCGAAGAGATTTAGCCTCTTATTTTACTTCACCTATTGGATATATCTTTATCATTGTATTTATTACTATTAGTGTTGGACTGTATATCACATCGTTTTTCAGTTTTCCAGTAGCGGATATGCGTCCTTACTTTGAAAATCTCCCGTTAATTCTGTGTGTTTTTATTCCTGCCATAACGATGCGTCTATGGGCAGAAGAACGCAAGGAAAATACATGGGAGATGCTATTAACCTTCCCTATGAAAGCGAGCGAATTAGTTTTAGGAAAGTTTCTATCGGCGTTAACCGTATTTGCGATTTCGCTTGCAATGACTTTTACGGTTCCTGTTATGTTGAAGAACCTTGGCAATCCGGACATGGGTGCCATTATAGGTGGTTATTTTGGAACTTTACTATTAGCCAGTTGTTTCCTTGCCTTAGGAATTTTTTTCTCAGGTTTTTGTAAAGACCAGATTGTCGCCTTTGTTATAACCTTACTGACCTGTTTGCTTCTGTTTTTGTTAGGGACTTCTTTTATAGCCTCATACATTGATGATAAACTACCCGGTTTGGGTTCATTGTTTTCCAATCTTTTAGGTGTTTTTAAGCATTTTGGGTCGTTTACGAAAGGGGTTATTGACCTTGCCGATGTAATATTTTTCCTTGTCTGGACGGTATTATTTCTCGTGTTGAATATTATGTATATTGACCAGAGAAACCGTCCCGGTGCCAAAATGATGTTTACAGTGGCGGTAGCGGTTTGTGTGGCTATTGGGTTGATGTTTAACTTTTTGATGGTAGGAACAAGCCTAAAACGTTTTGACCTGACAGAAGATAAAATTTATACTGTTTCGGAATCATCTGCAAAGATATTAAGACAGGTAGAGGTGCCTGTCCAGGTGAATGTTTATATCAGTCCGCAGGAAAGCATGCCTACTGCCATGAAAGATTTGGAACAGAATATCAAAGATAAACTTGAAGAATTGAAGATTGCCGCGGGCGGAAAATTGAACTATAAAACGATTTATCTGGATGTATCCAATCTGTTTTCGGATCAGGATGAGATGTTTGCTCAGGAGAAGAAGAAAAATGAGACAGAAGAAGAAACGGTAGAACGCCGACTTCTGGATAAAGGTGTAAAACCGTTCAATGTTCGAGCTATCAGTCAGGATGAAGTAACGAATAAATTAGTGTATTCTTCGATCGGTGTGGCATATAAAGACAAACCCGAAGAGATAATTCCTCAGATTGTTCCGGAGAATATCCAGGAATTGGAGTATCGTATAGTAAGTACAGTTTACAAACTTACACGTACAAAGGCACCGATTGTGGCTTTAGTGGCACCGAAAGAGGCGATTAATATAGACCCGCAGATGAGGCAGATGTTACAACAGATGGGGCAACAAATACCCCAGAGCGAAGACCCGTATGTTTATCTCGAAGAAATTTTGCGACAGGAAAAGTATGATGTTCGTCGTGTGGACATGACAAAAGAAAGTCCTCTGCCAGAGGAATATGATACATTAGTTGTAGTAAATCCTCGTAGTTTTAATGACCGTCAACGCTGGGAGATAAATCGGGCATTGCGTTCGGGTAAGTCCGTAGTGCTTGCAGTTCAAACCTATGAATGGGATTATCGGGCAACTCCTCGTGGTAATACCGTATCTAAGCGTGAGGAAAAGCCTGAAATTAATCCCTTGCTTGAAAATTACGGATTGAAAGTAAGTGAAGATATTCTGATGGATGAGAATAGTGTTACTTTGAATGTGCAGGGAGGAGGAGACCTGATGTCTCAATTGGTTGGACAACCCTTCCGTTTACCCATGCATATTTTAGTAACTCATGAGTCTATGGACCAGGAGACTTCAATAACCAATCGGCTTTCCGCTGTATTTTATCTATGGGGAACACATCTGGAATTGAACGAGCAAAAATTGAAGGAATTAGGTCTAACCTACAAACCTTTGATGTTTACCAGTGAAAAAGCATGGACAGTTCCGGGAAGTGAAAAACTTTCGGCAAAATCCTTTGAGCCACCCGCTTTAACAGCACGGAAGAAGTATCCATTGATGGTAATGGTAGAGGGACAATTCCCGGATGCCTTTGCAGGGAAAGAAAGACCTGCCTGGCCTAAACCGCAACCGCGTCCGGGTGAACCCGTTCCTCCAGATGATTCTGAAACGGAACCCCCAGCGGGAAATATTGAACCGAAACCATCCAAGATGATTTTATTAGGTTGTTCTGAAATGTTCCGTAAGAACTTTTTACAGGCGGGTAATCTTGATTTATTCCTGAACTGTGTGGATGCGGTTTCTCTAACGGAAGACCTTGTAAATGTGAGAGGTCGTAAACCGATTGACCGCACAATTGAAAAACCAACGGATAGTCAGAAGATGCTATGGCGAACAGTGAATTATACCTTATCCAATGCGATTGTAATTGCCGTGGGGCTGGCTGTGTATTTTATACGCCGTCGTTCACGCCTTGCCTATACAATGGCTCAAATTACATCCGCAGAAACAAATCGTTAATAAATAATATTAATATATTTGATAATCAGTTTCAGGAGGTTGAATTATGAATATTAAAAAGATGATGATAATTCTTGTAGTTGTGCTTGTAGTTCTTGTGGCACTTGTTCTTATGAAGCAAGCAAAAAAGGCAGAAAGACCTTCAATTATTGAGCAAGCCAAATTTGAGAAGTTAATACCTGAAAATTTAAAAGTAGATAATATCGTCCGTGTAGAACTATATACCGGTGCGAAAACCGATGAAAAAGTTGTTCTCAAAAAAGATGGAGATAAATGGCGTGTAAGCAGTCATTTTAATTCACCGGCGAAAAAGGAGACAGTAGAAGATTATCTGGATAAAGTAGTAAAACTGCAAGGTGAGATGCGTGCCGAAGTGCCAACTGATGATGCTCTGGCAGATTACAATTTGAAGGATGACCAGGCATTTCATCTGGATATTTTTACCTCAGCCGAAGGGGAACCTGCTTTGAAATTGTTAGTTGGCAAATCTCCAAATTATCAATTGACATTTGTTCGTAAAGCAGGGGAACGAAAGATATACGACGGGGGTGTTAACTTCCGTCAGGAGGCAGGTATTTATGGAGATGATGCAAGTAAAGCACCCGGTCCTGACCGCTGGTTGGATAAAGATATATTGAAAGTTGAAAAGGATAAGATTACGCGGCTTGCTTATGAAATGCCGGACAAGAAATTAATTTTTGAGCGAAAAGAAAAAGAAGTTCCACAGGAACAACCTTCGGGAAATGCCGATGAAGGGGCAAAAGAAGGGGCTAAGGAAGGGGAACAGCAACCCAAGAAAAAAGAATATGAATGGGTTCTTGTTCAGGGAGGAACAGGTGAGAAACATAAAGAAACAGGTTTACAAAATTTGTTAGGACGATTTGCTAATTTAACCGCATCCTCTATTGTTGACCCTGCCAAGAAAGCAGATTGGGGGCTTGAATCGCCCGCATTTAAATTGACCATTTCAAGAGAAGGGGAATCCGATGTTGTTTTAGAAGCCGGTAGACCCAATCCTGCTCAAAACGGTTATATTCGGGTAGCCAGTAACTCCGAAGATATTGTTTATGAACTTAGCAAATATACCTTTGAACAAATTTTCCCGAAAGGACAGGATTTATTTGACCTGCCTACTTTAAACCTCGATAAAGATAAAATTCAGCAGGTTACAATTGAACAACCTGAAGGGAAAGTTGTCGTTCAGAAGGAAGGAAATGACTGGAAAGTGGTTGAACCTGTGATAGATTTAAATGTTCAGATGACCACATTAAATACATTGGCTTCCGCTTTAGCATCGTGGAAGGCAGCAGATTATGCGGATAACGATGTAAATGTAGGTGAGTTTAATAAAACAATCACATTTAAGGCAGGTGAAGAAACACATACTTTTAAATTAGCAGAGACAGCCCGTTCCATTGATGGTATATATGCAACGCTTGACGATAAGCCTATGCGATTGGTGATGAATCGGATTGATGCCAATAAGGTGTTATTGAAACCCCGTGATGTATATGAACTGAAAATTTTGGATTTTGCAACAGATAAGGTTACATCCTTAGAAATAAAAGAAGGGGATGTTGCTCAGACCTTAAAGAAAGGTGAAGGTGGTGATTGGATATTGGTGGCTCAAGATGGAAAAGAGACCAAGTTAGTAAATGCAAATGTAGGGGAATTATTAAATTCGCTTAGTGGACTTCAAGGAGAAGATATTCGCCCTGACCTGGATTGGAAATCTTTTTCTCCGACATATACTATGCGAATAAATATTACGGATACAGAACCTCTGGACTTTTCAATAGGGCAGGGACCTGGGGATAAAATAGTTGCAACGGTTCCCCGTCGGAAAGCCATTGTCCAGATTGCTCAAGATCGTTGGGAACAAATCAAAAATGCTATAAATAAAGCGCGTGAGCCCAAACCTGAAGAAACAAAGACAGAACAGCCATCACCACAACAACCGCAAGAAGGAACGGCATCCCCAACAGGGACAGAAACAGAAGCATCTTCTACAGGTCAACCTGCGGAACAGCCGTCCTTAGATAATACAACGCAATCAGTAGAAGTGCCTATAGGGACATCTAATTAGTCGGCTATATTAAAGGGTCACCTATAGGAGATAAGTAACAAATTTTTATTTTGTTTCTCTATCGTAAGGGCACGGCATGCCGTGCCCTTACTTCGTTGTTAGGTCCTTGTGGTAAAAAGAATTAACCCCTAAAAAATTCCAGAAGTGAGGACGCTTCATCTACATTGTTTGAAAAGGATAATGCAAGATAATTTTTTTTCTAATAGATTTATGCTTTCAACTCAATCTCATGATTTATGACACGCAGGCATGTTGTAGAGTGGAGAGGTTCCATTTCTGTAGTGGTAATAGGTTGAGCATAACATTTTTCTACAGCGTAAGGACAACGCTCAGCAAAAGGACAGCGTTCTACAAGAGTTTTTAAATCCGGTGGTTTTCCGGGTAAACTTTGTAATCTTTTTCGGGAACCAATATTTCTCTTTAACGAAAGTAAAGCATGGGTATAAGGGTGAAGTGGGTTTTGGAAAAGTTGGTCTACGGGTGCGGTTTCTAATATTTTACCGGCATACATAATCCAGACACGATGGCAAAGCCCAGCAACCAGGCTTAGGTCATGAGTGATAATTATCATGGTGAATGGCTTTTCTTCATGTAATTTTTTGAACAAATCTAATATCTGTGCTTGTAAAGTAGCATCCAGAGCGGTAGTGGGTTCATCTGCAATTAAAAGTTTAGGTTTTAAAATAAGAGCCATAGCTATTGCAATACGCTGACGCATACCTCCCGAGAGATGATGCGGGTATCGTTTCATCTGCAATTCCGGGTCAGGAATCTGGACTGCTTTTAGGTATTCTATCGCAATTTGTTTTGACTTTTCTGAAGGATATTTATAATGGATTTGCAAGGGTTCCGTTAACTGATAACCTACTGTGAGATGAGGATTAAGTGCAACCAAGGAATCTTGGAAAACATAACTTATCATGGCTCCTCGAATTGTTTGCCACTCTCTTTTAGAAAGATTTTTTAAATCATAATTCGAAAATTTTATTTCGTCTGCTTCAATATGAACCATTTCTTCAGGTAAAAGATGAGCAAGAGATAAAGCAAAGACGCTTTTCCCTGAGCCAGACTCTCCTACAATTCCGATTATTTCATGTTCTTCAATTCCGCAGGAAATATTCTGTACAGGAAAAATATCTCCATGTCTTGTGTGGAGACATATCGTCAGATTTTTAATAGATAGCAATTTTTTCTGTCTTTGTATAATAGTACTCATATACATCCTGAATATTTAAGATAAGTTGGCATAAACATTTTACAATATTTGAAGGTTTTTTCATTATAATAATTCTAAAATTGCTTCTATTTTGTCAAAAATTTTTTTGAAATTTCTTTCTTATAGGATAGATAATAATAAAGTATAAAATAAATGTTGAAAATAAAATAACTTTGTGTTAACTATAAAAGGGTATTATGTATGAATAAGTTTATTCTTTCCCGTTTTAGTGTTTTATTCCTTCTTCTGGTAACTGTATTAATAGGTTCCGTTTCGTATGCGGATTTAATAGGACTGAACACAATAAATCAATTTACAAAAACACAAGTTATATACGAGACAATCTTGATAGATACTGTTGCGAAATTTAAAATGATAGGGAAAGAAGTATATTTGCCCCTGAGTGGGAGTTATAAACTTGAAACGGATTTGGATTTGAGTGAAAGTGAGACATGGAATGGGGGTCAAGGCTATGAACCTATTGGGAATAATATATCGCCTTTTACGGGGAAGTTTGATGGCAATGGGCATAAAATAAGAGGGGTATATATTAATCGTCCGAGTGAAGATAATATGGGTATATTTGGAGTTGTAGGAACTTCGGGTGTAATAGAAAATTTAGGTGTTGAGGATTATGTAATAATTGGAAATGAACAGGTAGGTGGAATTGCAGGTAAAAACTTAGGGAAGATAGAGAAGTGTTATTCAAAAGGTATTATAGAAGCAATTAACAATGTTGGTGGGCTTGTCGGATTAAATCAGGGAAATGTAAAGAATAGTTTTTCAATGAGTTATATTAAAGGCGATATATGGGTTGGAGGGTTAATTGGACGAAATGAAGGAGGGACTATTGAAAATACTTATGCCGTAGGTAAGGTAGTGGGAACTGTTCGTTACGGTGGTTTGATAGGAGCCAATAATAGCGGGACGATTATATCGAGTTATTGGGACAAAGACAGGTCAGGTTTGAGCACTTCATCCGGGGGAAGTGGAAAGACCACAACACAAATGGGCAATAAAGCAACTTATGTGGACTGGGATTTTGAGAGTATCTGGGAATTGGCAAAAGCCGGTAATTATCCTTATTTGAAAGTATTAGGCTCCGTAACATTTCCAGAGCCGGGGGACATTTCTATTTCTACTATTGAAGGATTACAGCAGATTGGCAAGAGTTTAGATTATCCATGGTTTGGTAATTATGTGATTACAACAGATATTGATGCAAATTCTACAAAGTTATTGAATTCGGGTAGAGGTTTTGAACCGATTTCTGAATTTTGTGGCAAGATAAATGGTAATGGGCATAAGATTACGGGTTTATATATCAATCGTCCTGATATAGATAATGTAGGACTTATAGGTCGCTTGGTCTCTGGTGGCAAGGTATCTTTACTTCAATTAGAAAATTGTGAAATAACTGGGGACTGGAAAGTCGGCAGTATTGTTGGACGGAATGAAGGTGGAACAGTTGAAAATTGTAAGGTGATTAATGGACGGGTTGGAGGTAATATTTATGTCGGTGGTTTGATTGGGAGAAGTGACAGTGGCTCTATCTCTCTCTGTAGTTTTACAGGAACGATAGAAGGTTATGATACAGTCGGCGGATTGCTTGGGCAGAATGCAGGAGGTGTGATAACTTCATGTAATACGAATGCTCAAATTGCTGGTGATTTTTATATTGCTGGATTGGTTGGAAAGCAGAGTAAGGGTTCTATTTCGGAATCTTACACTGAAGGCACTATAAACTCCGAAGGTTCCCAGTTCGTAGGTGGTTTTGTTGGTGATAATGCAGGGACAATTACCAATTGCTACACAATTACCAATGTTACTGCGTACGCCTTTGTTGGAGGATTTTCAGCAACAAATTCGGGAACAATTTCAAAATGTTACTCGGCAGGTGTTGTAAAGGCAACATCACAAACAGTAGGTGGGTTCAATGGTTATGATATGAAGGGGACATATACCAATGTTTATTGGGATATGGATGTTTCTACACAGATGAATTCCGATGGAGGTTATGGGCTAACAACGAAAGAAATGAAATGCAGTACTTCTTATATGAATTGGGATTTTGTGGGTGTATGGTATATGCGTCGTGGGCTTGAATATCCCGTGTTAAGGTGGCAAGGGGATTTTGAAGGTGAGTTAGAAGGTGAAGATAATTGTGAGGGTGAAGGAGTTATAGAAGGTGAAGAAGGAGAGGAAGAGGGAAGTTTAGAAGGAGAAGGTGCTGTTGAAGGAACGCAGGAAGGTATTGCAGAAGGGGAAGGGACAGAGGAAGGCGCAAATGAAGGTTCTATTGAAGGCACACATGAAGGCTCTATTGAAGGCACACATGAAGGGAGTGCGGAAGGTGGAAAGGAAGGGAGTGTTGAAGGTGAAGGTGAAGGGACACCCGGTCCAGATAAAAAGTGTGGTTGTGATGGGACAAACGGGAATTTTTTCCAGGATTTATGGCAACATATTTTGGACTTTATCTTAGTCGGATTGCTTATATCTTTGATGAGCGGTATGCACCTTAAAAAGAAATAGGATGTCTTTTTAATTATAAGTTGCTATCGGGTGAATTGCACAAGAGTTGTGTTCAGATAACACTATTAATATCCCTGAGTAAGGAGCAAGTTTATGATTACAAGTATTGTAGTAGCACAAGTAGCGGGTTTTATCCTTCTCCATAGTATAGACCTTCCTACAGGATTTCGTGCCCCTGCCGTTCCTTTAGTAGTGCATGACCCTTATACAAGTATATGGTCATTTTCAGACACTTTAACAGAACAATGGTGTTCACATTGGACAGGGCGACAAAGAACTATGTCGGGTTTGTTATATCTTGATGGGAAAGTTTTTCGGTTTATAGGTCCATCGGAGTTAGGTGGAGAAGCCATGAGGCAGATAGCCTATAAGATTTATCCTACACGGACAATTTATGAATTTGAAGGAGGGGGCGTGAAATTGTATTTAAAATTTACAACCCCGATGTTAACAGAAGATTTTCGTTGGTTAAGCACCCCCTGTACCTATGTAGAATTTGAACTGGTGTCTACGGATGGAAAGGAACATAACGCAACAGTATATTTTGATATAGGCACAGATTGGTGTGTGAATGTTGAGAAACAGGTTGTGCAATGGGAACGATTGAACAGCCCTGCGGGATTGACCTTATTGAAGGCAGGGACAGTAGAACAGCCTATTCTTGAAAAGGCGGGGGATAATATAAGAATTGATTGGGGGTATGTGTATTTAGCATGTCAGACAGGTCAGACAGTCCTTGCTGAGCGTAAGACGGCTGTGGATACTTTTATTCAGAGAGGTACTCTTCCCGATAAAGAAGATACAGGTTCTCCTCGTGCTGTGGAAGATAGACCCATAGCCCTTGCCATAACTATTCCTTTCAACATTCCATCTCAGGGAAGTGATAGTAAGTATGTAGTAGTTGCGTATGATGATATTTATTCTATTGAGTTTATGCATGAAAAATTGAGGCCATGGTATTGGAAAGAGTATGGAGATAATTTTGTGCTACTTCTGGATACGGTCTATAAAGAATATATGGCTCTGAAACAGAAATGTGAAGCGTGGGATAGTTATTTAATGAATGAAGCAGCACAAAAGTTGGGTCTGGAATATTCTGCCTTAGTAGGATTAACCTATCGTCATGTTTTCGGGAGTGGAAAAATAGTAGTAGGTAAGGATGATACGCCGTGGTTTTTCCATAAAGAATGCTTTTCGAATGGATGCATTGCGACAGTAGATGTGACCTATCCTGCTTCTCCCTTTTTTGCTTTATTTGCACCGTCATTATTGCGTGGAATGCTTGAACCGGTGTATCTCTATGCGAAGATGCCCGAATGGATTTTTGAATTCTCCCCGCATGATGTTGGAAGTTATCCGAAAGCAAATGGGCAGGTTTATGGCAAAGATAAGAATGGCTTTAAATTGGAAAGCCAAATGCCTGTGGAAGAATGTGGAAATATGATTTTAGCAACTGCTTTATATTCGGAGATTGCCGGGAAGATAGACTATGCTCGGGAACACTGGAAATTGATTGAACAATGGGCTAATTATTTGAAAGTGCATGGGAAAGACCCGGAAAATCAATTATGTACAGATGACTTCGCAGGGCATTTAGCACATAATACGAATTTGTCATTAAAAGCGATAGTTGCTCTGGGTGCATTTGCGAAAATGTGTCAACAGAGACATCTTGCAAATGCAGGCGAATGGGAAAATCTGGCACGCGATATGGCAAAAGATTGGGTTGAACGGGCAAAGGATGGAGACCATTTTCGACTTACTTTTGATAAGCCGAATACATGGAGTATGAAATATAATCTTGTATGGGATAAAATTTTAGGTTTGAACTTGTTTCCATCGGAAGTTGCCAAAATGGAGATTGAATATTATAAAAAACAACAAAATCAATATGGGTTGCCTTTAGATATTCGAAAAGATTATACCAAGACGGATTGGCTTATCTGGTGTGCAACTTTGACAAATAATAAAGAAGATTTTGATTTCCTGTTTCAACCGTTTTATCGCTTTATGAACGAGACACCGGACCGTATTCCACTAACGGATTGGTATGATACGAAGACGGGGAAGTGTGTTGGTTTCCGAGCACGTCCTGTTATAGGAGGTGTTTATATCCCATTTTTATATCATAGCGATTTATGGCGGACTATCGCTTCTAAGGAAGATAAAAATTTGTAAAAAAGGGTGAATAGATTATTTTTAAAGGCAATATATTTAGATAAATTTTAATCTGCTTCTATTAAAATATAGGGCTTCATAGACGAAAAATGAAGTAAAAAAACTATGCAAAAATTTGTTTACTGGACACCGCGGATATTATCCATTCTTTTTATTCTGTTTCTGATATCGTTTTCTTTAGATGTTTTCTCTGAGGAATTAGGTTTCTGGAAAACATGGGTAGGCTTGTTGATGCACAATATTCCATCATTTATCCTTTTGTTTGTTCTGATAATTTCATGGAAGCAGGAAATTGTAGGATGTGTTTCTTTTATACTTGCGGGTCTTTTATATGTGTCGTTAATTTTACGAAACTCATTGTTAGAAGGATTTCAATGGTATTACATTACCTGGATAATGATTATATCAGGACCTGCGTTTCTTGTCGGTATTCTCTTTCTCCTTTCATGGTTATATAGAAAGAAGAACCCCAATGCAAAAACTTGTTAAATAAACTTTTGTGCCTTTTCCCGGTTTTATAAAAAAAATGGATAACCATCAGTTTCTGTTTTATTTATGTGTTTGATATAGTAGTTAAGTAAAAATTTTTGAATGTAGTGTTTTTTAACAGAGGAAAGGAATTTTACAATGAAGAAAGATATGTTTGTGATTTTTATTTTTGTGCTGGTTACTGTTTCATTTTTATCTGTTGTTTCTTATGGAGTAGAAGCGACCATTGCAAAAGATAGAATGCTCGTTGTTGATGGGCAAAGAACCTTTATTTTGGGATTGTATAGCCCAAAAACTGATGACCCTGAAGAACTACAGACATTAGCCGATGCTGGATTTAATTTAATTTCCATAAGTCCTAATGAGGAACAACTTAATATTGCTAAAGAACATAATTTAATGGCATGGACAAATATTTATTCGGCAATTGCTTCCACGGATGCGGAAACTCGAAAACAGGAACTTCTGAAATTGATTAACCTTTGTGCAGGACATCCTTCATTTTTTGTCTGGGAACAGCCCGATGAAGCCTTATGGAATATATTCCTTCGTAATAATGAAGCAAAACGATATAAAGAACCGCAAGTAATTCGGGAGAAGTTGTCGCAGTTTGCAGATGAAAAATTGAAGCAAGAATTAACGGCGGAATTGCAAAAAGCCGTAGATTTATATAGTAAAGGTTTATGGGCAGAAGGAGAAGGGATTGTAAGTCAAATCTGGCAAAAGATAGGTGAGAGTTCGCCGTTTGCAAATTATTCGATGGCAAATATAGAAAAGTTTAAGGCGGAGGAATGGGAAAGACTACATCAAGCCTATCAAATCATAAAAGAAGTGGATGGAAAACATCCTGTATGGGCAAATCATGCACCGCGGAACTCTATGGAAAGTCTGCGTAAGTTTAGTGCGTGTGCAGATATTGTTGGTTGTGATATTTATCCTGTGCCGATGCATCCTAAATTGCGGCACTCTGACCTGATGGACCAAACAATGGTGTCTGTCGGAGCATATACCCGTCGTATGCAGGAAATTGACCCACAAAAACCTGTGTGGATGGTTATTCAGGGATTTGATTGGGGTATGTTGCAAGGGGATGTATATGAACGCAGTGGCAGTGAACAGAAAGGATTTCGACCGCCGACGCTTAATGAAATTCGTTTTATGGGTTTTGATTGTATTGTAAATGGGGCGAGAGGTATTTTGTTCTGGGGGACGCATTATGTTCCGCGGGATATGAAATTGTGGGCTGATTTGATAACTTTTGCAAAAGAAATCAAATCTCTTCAATCGGTGCTTTCCGCTGAAGATAGTACCCAACCTGTGAATATAACACAGGATGAAATATTTGGCTCTGGGGACCGGGGTGTGCTGGCTCTGGTGAAAGTGTATCAACAGAAACCGTGGATTTTACTTGTTAACGAATGGCATGAATGTGGGATTCGTTATCACTTAAATTCTCCTTGCTTATCCTCAGGTCAAAAATATCGTGAGTATTACACGCAAACGGAAGTGGAAGTAAAAGACAATACCCTGACCTATGGTATTGAACCTCAGGGTGTTCAGGTCTGGCAACCTATGGAATAGGATTTGTGATAGAGGAAAAGACTATTTCTGGGTGATTTTTCCGTCGGGGGTTTGATATTTATGCCCTTGCTGGAGGTATGAAATTCGGGCACGATAAAAGGCATCTTGAATAGCCGATAAGGATTTGGGTGGATAATTATTGGCTTTAATAATACCTTCGTAAAGAGCCCAACGGTCGCTATTTTCTCCCATTACAACCAACGCATTTTTATCACGCTGTTGACGATTTGTACTTCTTTTATACAAACTATTTCGCTGGATAGCAATCAGACCGCCATTTTGTTCATAAACAAAGCCTTTATCAAGAAGGTCTTTTATTAGTTCATGACGGACCGCACGGGTGCGGATGGCTTGTTTTATTTGAGGTGTATCTAAGTTGATGCCAAGGTTTGACAAATTCGGCTCGTGTTCACCGGCCCAGATTTTTTCTTCAATGTATTGAGCGGCTTTTAATAGTTCTTCTTGAGGAAGAGCAGAATAGTCCGGCGCAACACGGATAAAGGAATGAAGCGTTCCGCAAGAAGTTAGCATTGCAATAAACAGGCATAGGATAGTAGTTGTTAAAATAGACTTTTTAGAAAACATTTTACCTTCTCCTTCTTTTAGGATGGATTGATTTTTTTTGAAGCGATAATCATATTTTTGCCTTTCCGTTTTGCCTGGTAAAGGCATTGGTCTGCAATACGAAGTAAGTCCTCTACGGATAGGGTTTCATTCTGCACAACTTCTACAACGCCACCGCTCATTGTAATTTTAACACTTTTGCCCATGTATTCAAAAGGTCGGTCTTCAATAACTTTTCGTATTCGTTCTGCCTGAATATAGGCACCTTCAATAGAAGTTTGCGGCATGATGACGATAAATTCCTCACCTCCATACCTTGCAACAATATCCGTGCGTCGGATTGTCTGTAGCATTCGTGTTGCGATTTCTTTTAATACCGCATCGCCGAATAGGTGTCCATGGGTATCATTACATTTTTTAAAGTCATCTATATCAAACAGGGCACAGGATAGGGGAACATTATACCTTAAACTTCGCAATATTTCTTCTTCCAATCGTTCACGGAAAAAGCGGTGATTATAAATACCTGTTAAACCATCTGTTATTGCAAGTTTTTGTAGTGTTTTATTTGCTTGTTGAACGGACTCGAATAATTGGGCACGCTCTAAAGCACTACCAGCCGCATTGGTTACGATTTCAAAGAAATTTATCTCGCGTAGTGTAAATCCTGTTTCTTTACGCACAGCGCGAAGTAATAACGAACCTACCTCCGGGTCATTCAAAACAATAGGTATAACTAATATGGAATTAATTCCTTTTTGAATGAGGGAATCCAGACAGGGTTTCATCAAGGGGTCATTCTGAACATTATTAATAACTACTTTATCACCGATGGATAAGGCTTTTTTAATTTCCGGGTATTTGCTTAAAGGAACTGTCATATCGTAGAGATTTGCATCATCGTGAGAAGCCAGGACATGTACCATATCTTCCTGACCCCAGATACGCACTATAGAACAGCGGTCGGATTTGACTATTTTAGATATTTGTTCAACAAAAACATAAAGAACATCATGAGCACGTTTTTTGGAAGAAATTACCTTCAATATTTCCAGCACTGTTGCCAGTTCGCTTTTATCCATTTCTACCAATGATTCATGTCCCGAGAGCATTTCTGTTTGAACGGACATGATACGGGTAGTTATTTCTGTAATTTTATCTAAGTCCTCTTTGTAAGAACGAAACTGTTCGAGGAGGGATGGCGCAAAAAGATGAAGTAGGTGCTGGATATAAACACGGTGATAGGACCAACCCCCATCGAAATTACCATTACCATTCGTGTCCATTCTTTTTATGATTGTTCCAATAAAAGAAATGGCAATGTTAGAAGAAACGATAATAAAAAGTCGGTCTGCATTTTGAAAATAGGGTGGAGGATTATGTGTTTCTACAGGAATGTCCCAATGAGATGGGGATAATCCTAAAACAATCATTTTATTAATATTCGGTAGAAAATTATCAATCTCCTTTAACTGCTGCAAAGTTTCTGCATCACTGATAACAATGAGGTCATTTCCTCCAAAACGACCAATTCTACTCAATGCTTCATCGCAAAGGGTATAAAAAAGGGTTGCGTTGTTGATAGGAATAAGGGCATGGTGAGGGGGGAATGATTGGAATTCGGAAGAAAAAATCCGCTCTTTTAAGGTTGTATTTTCTATATTGTTATCCATTTCCCTTCTTATCCTATTGCTCCATTATGAAATCGTTTTCGTTTTATTTTTTGACCTCTGAAGGTGGATTTGCAGTTGCCTCATTATTTTCAGGAATACTATCTACCTGAGCCAGAGGATAGACATCTTTAAAATTTACTTCTTCTTTGATAATAACAGGGGTTGAACGAACAATCAAATCGTATATTTCCTCTACTTCTTCCGGATAGAACCGCACACAGCCGTTTGAAGAGTAGGTGCCGATAGTTTCTGGTGCAATAGTCCCATGAAGTCCTAAATCTGTAGGAAGTCCCGGTTCAGACGGCACTAAAGGCATCCATCGTGTTCCCAATTCATTTCTTGGGTCGCCTGCGGGGATAGGACCTTCGCCGGGTTTGAACCATGTAGGATTTTTTTGTTTGTTCCCAATCTTGTAAGAGCCTAAGCTTGTTTCATGTCCGGGCTTTCCAAGACCAACCTTGTATCGTTTAAATATTCCCTGTTCATCTACTAAAAAAGCCCGACACTTTGACCGTTCTACAAGGAGCCGAAAATCTTTGGGTGTGTATTTTAATGTCTGGTTTAAACGGAGTCTTGTGTTTTCATCCAATTGATTGGCACGAGATAGCATACCGACAGGTGTGTTTAATTTTGCCCCGATACTGATTAAAGAATCTCCCTGTTGAACAGTGTAAACTTTACTTTCTGGTGTGGGTGTACTGGAAAAGATAAGTTCCACATTTAATTTTCCTAATAAATCTAATGATTCATTCCAGATATCCGAATTCCATTCTGCATCTATTACAGCCTTCTGGGCGAGGTCGCGTGCTTTAATCTTTTCATTCCCTTGTTCCTCTATTCGGGCTAAACCTAAATATCCATAAACACGATTTCCACGAGAAGCACGGTCAATTATGTCTTGATAAATAGAACGAGCCACATCCTTTTTCCCGATTGCCTCAGCAAGTTGAGCATAACGATATTTTAAGTAATGTATCCGTGTGCTATTTTCACATTTCTGTAATGCTTCTTCTGCTACGGTAAAAGCATCGTTTGTCTTTTCATTTTTGAGTTCCAACTCTATCCATAGTAGATATGCTTCTACCAGATTTTCTACCTGTTTTTCTTTCTTAACATAATTCTTTAACTCGGAACGCAAATCGTCGAAACGACCTTCCTCAAACATTTTTTTGAATTGTTCAAGGGCATTTTCTGCTTTTTCGGTGGATGAAGTGGGAAGAAGTTTTTCTACAATTTTTCCTTTAGAAATGAGATTGGAAGAGGTGTATAAAAACCGATAGATAATATATCCCGCTATGAGGAGTAGCATAACTCCGATAAAAATGCGGAGTAATGTTCTATCCGAATTCTTTTTTGATGAAAAGTATTGTTTGGGCATAGTTTTCTAAATTCTCGATTCAGTTGCTCGTTTTAAGTCTAATAATAATTCTGTCATGGATTGATAACGATGTTCTATTTTACGGCGAAGTGATTTTAAGATAATACGGTCCAGTGCAGGAGTAATTTGAGGATTATGAGTGGAAGGAGGAACAAATTTATAATTGGGGTCTACTAACTGACGGGTTATAATTTTTGCGTCATTTCCTTCACAGGGATGTTTGCCGGAAAAGAGTTCATACATCGTTAGACCGAAAGAGAAAATATCGGAACGGGGGTCTAAATTCTTCTTCAATATCTGTTCAGGAGACATGTAAAGGCGTGTTCCGCCAGTTTCTTTCATAAGCCAGCCTTTCCATGTCGCATTTGTTTTGGACAGTCCGAAATCCACGATTTTAACCTGCTTCCCATCTTTAGAAAACAAGAAATTGGCAGGCTTAACATCCCGATGGACTATTCCATGTTGATGAAGGTAATCCAGTCCATGGCAAAGTTTAATACATATATCTATCATCTGGCGGATGTTTAAGTCACGCTCTGTAATATGTTTTTTCAGATTGTAACCATCGATAAACTCCATAATAATACAACGGCGTGTCCTACCTGCTACATCAATGGCTTCATGTATGTTTTTATCCATACGGATAATATTCGGGTGGTTTAGTGATGCGGCTATCATTACTTCTCTGCCTAAGAAATCTTGCTTCCGTCGTTTTGGGTCCTCATCGAAACGGGGGTCAAGCACTTTGACTGCTACTGTTAAATCTTTGCTTCGGTCTATAGCCTTATACACAGTTCCCATACCACCCGTTCCGATAGGTGCTAAGATTTCATACGGACCTACCTGACGAATTTCGAGTTCCGACCGATTGGGGTCGTCAAACTCTGAGGCGACTGACTGTGATGATACATCGTTTTTCTTTTTTTTAAAAATCCAGAACATTACCCCTCTCAACTCTTAATATATTTGATATTTTCATATTAATCATACCACAAAACCCCAATTAAAGTTAAGTCAATTTTATGCTGTTTTCCATTGTTGAACTCCCGTCGCAGGAACAGGGACTTCGTTGAGAATTTCTTTCAATACGGAAGAAACCGTTACTTTTCTTAATCTGCTTTCCGGATTTAAAATAAGACGATGTTCTAAAACTGGAAAAACAAGGGATTTAACATCGTCGGGAATAACATATCCTCTACCTAATACGGCGGCATATCCCTGACAACAGCGAAACAACATCAGAGATGCACGGGGACTTGCCCCCAACATTAAATGTGTATGGTCTCGTGTTCGTGCAATGATACGCAACATATATTCCCTTACTTTAGGGTGAATGAAAATATCACGCACTTTTGCCTGCATTTGAATAATGGTTTGGGGGTCTGTTACGGGTTTTAAATTTTCGATAGGATGGGCTAATCGTAATCGCTCTAACATATCCAGTTCTGCAATCATACTCGGATATCCCATGGATAGTTTTATCATAAATCGGTCTAACTGGGCTTCAGGTAAGGGAAATGTTCCCTCATGTTCTACGGGATTTTGAGTGGCAAATACAATAAAAGGTTTGTTCAGGATATAGGTTTTCCCATCTACGGATACCTGCCCTTCCGCCATTGCTTCTAATAGAGCGGATTGTGTTCGAGGTGTTGCCCGATTAATTTCATCTGCAACAATTACTTGATTGAAAATAGGTCCCGGACGAAACTCAAAATTTTGTGTGGATTGGTTAAATATAGATACCCCTGTTACATCGGTCGGTAATAAGTCGGGTGTGCATTGTATTCGTGTATAGGAACAACCACTTGAAATGGCTAAAGAGCGTGCTAACATAGTCTTTGCAACACCGGGAACATCTTCTAATAAAACATGTCCGCCTGCTAAAAAAGCACCCAGAGCCGTTCGGACAACATGGCTTTTATCCAATACGACTGTCTCGATATTCTGGACTAAATCTTTGACAACATCCCGAAATTGTCCCGCCATAAAAATCCTGCCATTAAAATTTTATTGCTGAAAATAAATTTGAATGATATTATATATAATATGGATATAAAATGAAAAGATAGGAATAAATATTATGAGTGGCGTCATGAAACAGAAAATTTACATTATCAGTTGGTTATGTTCTACCGCATTTTGTTTTTTATCAATAGCGGATACTTTAGTTGCCCGTGAGAAAACCTATCAAGATGTATATATTATGGAAGGACTTCATTCGTATTATATACTTTTGCCAGAGACAGGAACTATCGAAAGTGTTTTGAAGAAAGATATTGATGATGATTCGCTCATTTTTGATAAGCCCGAAAGGAGGATGGCTTTGAAAAAACAATGGGATGAAAAGCAGTCGGTTCCTATGAAATTATCAAGGGGAGAGGAAGAAATATCAGGGAATAAAGGGAATGAAGATACTTATATAAAACCTACATCGAAACCGTCAGTCTTTGTTTTGAAACGGAAGGGCAATGCTTCCCAAAATTATAATTCGAACAGCGATTATTATTCTCCCAGAAGTGATATGACCTATGCTATGCCCGGAACCGCATATTCATCAAATATTTCCAATCGCAGGATAGATAGTAAGGCATACGGACTTTATAATACACAGGGTATGGATAGTCTTCCCAAAGTTGTATTGAGAAATCCACCTGTTTCAGGTAGGGGTTATTTATCAGGGGAAAATAGGATAAATTATGGTGCGAATGCTTTTATGGGTGGAGGGGTAGGAAGGATGCCTATGGGATATGGTGGTGGAATGGGTATGTTTAACGATGTGACGGTTATAAGTAATATATCTGATTTATTTTCGACTATTGATGACCGTCTTGTTGGGGAGTTTGGAGCAATACGAATAGTTCCTTCGTCAGGGAATTTGTTGGGTAATCGTAGATAAAGAATGGGACGGATGGGACGGATGGGACGGATGGGACACATGGGACACATGGGACGGATGAGACACATGGGAGAGATAAAGCAAGGGAAGAAATGGGACGGATGAGGGAAAGGGGAAAAATGGGACGCATGAGATAGAGAGGAGGGATGGAACAGATGAGACGGATGGGAGAGATGAGGCGAAGGGGA